>DLYC01000081.1 GCA_003447895.1 Lachnospiraceae bacterium
TGGAGTTCAAAGTCACGCCCTTCTCTTTTTTCCAGACCAACAGCCGGGGAGCCGAAGTTCTCTATGAGACGGCCAGGACATTCCTTACGAATGCAGGGATGAAAAAGGGCGTTGTCTATGACCTGTACTGCGGAACCGGCACGATCTCGCAGCTCATGGCGCCGGTATCAAGGAAAGTCATCGGCGTGGAGATCGTGGAGGAAGCTGTGGAGGCGGCGCGCGAAAACGCACTTCGAAACCAAATCGATAACTGCGAATTTATTGCGGGAGACGTGCTCAAAGTTCTCGACGGGATCGAAGAGAAGCCGGATCTGATCATCCTCGATCCCCCGCGCGACGGAGTGCATCCGAAGGCGCTTCCCAAGATCCTTGCCTACGGCGTGGATCAGATCCTGTACATCTCCTGCAAGCCGACCAGTCTCGCGAGGGACCTTCCCGCCTTTTGGGAGGCGGGCTACAGGCCGGTGCGCTGCGTGTGCGTGGACCAGTTCCCGTGGACGAGCCAGATCGAGACCATCGTTCTTTTCAGCAACCGAAAATGACCGGTCGTTTTATAGGAGTCACCAGTTTAAAGAACAAAATATGAATTGTCACAAACAATGAAAAAGTGTATCATAAACTATGACTGAGCAAATATGGAGGAATGTTGATGAAGGACTGGGTCAAGCTTTCACAGAGACTGGTCATGATCGGACAGTTCGGGCTGTCTCTTCTGATGCCTCTTCTTCTGTGCCTCGGAGGCTGTTATCTTATGACTTCCAGGCTCGGAGTCGGTCTCTGGGTCTATTTTCCGGGCTTTGTCCTTGGGCTTGGCGGATCCTTTATGACAGCCTACAAGCTCTGGCTCAGCGTGTGCGCCAGGGAGAAGAAAAAGGGAGAGAGCGAGCCGCCGGCTTTTAACAGCCACTCGTGAAGAAACCGGTGAGTACACCGGTATATAGGAATTGTTGTCAGGGCCTGCCTGTCAGTTTACTGATCGGCATCCCTATGGTCTGAAAGGATTCAGGATTGAAACTGCAAAAAGCGGTCAAAGATGAGACATTGTTCGTGGCACTGGGATCTGTGATCCTGACTGTGCTGATGGTAATTGTATTTTTCGCGCTGAACAGAGCGTTCCCGGACAAGGTCCCGATGGACGCCTCTGTCCTGATCGGAGCGATCGGAGGCTGCGCGGTGGCAGTGGGAAACTTCTTTTTCATGGCGCTCACCGTGCAGAAAGTAGCCGGAATTGAGAATTATGAACAGGCATATCGTTCAATGCAGATCAGCTACAGGTACAGAACGTTCCTGCAGCTGATTTGGTGTGTCCTGTGCATGGTTCTTAAATTCATAAACCCTGTGGCCGGAATGCTGCCCCTTCTCTGGCCGAGCCTTCTGATCAAAGGCAAGGGAATTATCAGCGGGGTTAAGAACTGAGGGAAGGAGGTGGATGTGCAGAGATGGAATTTGATATTTCCGGAGCAAAGATTTTCTACAGAATTCCGACAGGGATACCGATCCTGGGCGACTTTATGATCACGGAGACACTCGTCGTGAGCTGGATCGTCATGGCGATCATAACCGGCCTTTGTATTTTCCTGACAAGAAATTTGAAAGTTGAGAAGATCTCCAAACGCCAGGCGGCTGCGGAAATGATCGTCGAGGCCGCAACGAATCTGGTGAGAAACAATACCGGAAGTGACAAGTGGGACAAACTGATCCCCTTTGTCGCAGCACTGTTCAGTACCAGTATCGTGTCGAACCTGATCAGTCTGACGGGATTTTTGAGAAGCCCGACGGCGGATCTGTCTACGGAAGCCGCATGGGCGGTAGTTGTCTTTGTTATGATCACTATGGAAAAGATCAAGTCAGGCGGTATCCTCGGATACATGAAGGGTTTCACAGAGCCCATTGCGATCATGACGCCTTTCAACATACTGTCGGAGCTGGCGACGCCTGTCAGTATGGCATGCCGTCATTTCGGCAATATTTTGTCCGGTGTAGTGATCAACGGCCTGATCTATGCGGCACTGGCTGTGGCTTCTTCCGCATTATTAGGTCTGATCCCCGGCGCAGCAGGCAGGTTCCTTAGTCACATACCGATCTTGAGTGTCGGTATTCCTGCAATTACGTCGATCTATTTCGACTGGTTCTCAGGAGCGATGCAGGCGTTTATTTTCACAATGCTTACGATCATGTACATTGCGAACGCCGCGGAGTGATAAGGGAGAAACTGATATTTATTCGGAACTCAGCGCGCCTTAGGAAAAGCGCGTGAGAAATATACCAACCATTCACAGGAGGGAAATCATGGATTATACAATACTCGCTAAAGGTATCGCACTTGCAGGCTGTGCTATCGGCGCCGGATGCGCGCTGATCGCAGGTATCGGCCCCGGTATCGGTGAAGGTAATGCCGTAGCTAAGGCACTTGAGGCAATCGGACGTCAGCCTGAGTGCAAGGGCGATGTCACAAGCACGATGCTGCTCGGCTGCGCGATCGCAGAGACGACAGGTATTTACGGCTTCGTTACGGGTCTTCTTCTGATCTTCGTAGCCCCCGGCATGTTTATGGGATATCTGGGCTAAGTCCTTGCTGTTACTGATAAACGGCTGTCCCGCCGGGACAGTACAGCCACAAGGAGGCAGTAAATGGGTAATACACAGGAACTTGTGTCGATCGTCCCCTGGACTTTTATCGCGCAGATCCTCAACCTTTTCATCCAGATGTACCTGATCAAGCGCTTCCTCTTTAAGCCGATCAAAGAGGTCCTCGAAAAGAGAAGGGCACTGGCAGACCAGGAGATCCGGGAAGCCAGGGAGGCCAAGGAAGAAGCGGATGGCCTGAAAGTACAGTATGAAGAGGGACTGGCAAATGCCAGGGTCGAAGCTGCGCAGATCGTTCAGAGCGCTCAGAAAGAGGCTCAGCTCAAGGCTGATGAGACTGTTCGTCAGGCACAGGAGCAGGCTGCCGGCATCCGCAGAAAAGCGGAAGCGGATATCGCACAAGAGAAAAAGAAAGCGATCAATGAGGTCAAGGATGAGATCGGCGGAATCGCGATGGATATCGCCGGTAAGGTTGTTGAGAAAGAGATCAATGAAGCGGACCACAAGAATCTCATTGATGAGTTTATTAAAAATGTAGGAGAGGCGTCATGACGACAGAGACCAGTCTGTACGGGCAGAGCCTGTACGACCTTGCGGCGGAGGAAGGTCTCTCCGAAGAGATTTTAGATGAGATGGAAGCGGTAGAAAAGATTTTTAAAGAAAATCCGGACTACATCACGCTCCTTCTTGAGCCCTCTGTTCCCAGAAGGGAGCGTCTGGGCCTTTTGGAGGAAGCGTTTGGAGACCAGATCCATCCGTATCTGAAGAATTTCTTGATGATTTTGCTTGAGAACAGCCTTCTGAGAGGGTTCAGCGCGTGCTGCCGCACATACCGTGCGTCTTATAACAAGGACCATGGGATTGAAGAGGCAATTGTCACGAGTGCTGTGGCATTGTCGGATGAGCAGATCCGTTCGCTGAAAGCCAAACTCGAGAAGATGAGCGGTAAGACCGTGCTTCTCACGCAGAAAGTCGACAGCAGCGTTCTGGGCGGCCTCAGGGTCGAGATCGGAGGGAAACTGCTGGACGGCACAGTCATGGGCAGGCTTGCCGACCTTCGCAAAAAGGTCAGTGAAACAGTATTGTAAAGGAAAAAACCAATGGAATTAAAACCAGAGAAGATATCCCAGGTGATCCGCAGTCAGATCAAAAACTATCAGAATGCGATCATACAGAATGAGACCGGAACGGTCCTTACCGTCGGCGACGGTATCTCCAGGGTAAGCGGCCTGGTGAACTGCATGGCGGGTGAGCTTCTCGAATTTGAGAACGGGACCTTTGGCATGGCACAGAACCTCGAGGAGACCAGCGTCTCCGCAGTTCTGTTCGGCGAGGACAAAGGAATCAGCGAGGGACAGACGGTCAAGAGAACCGGCCGCGTAGTTTCTGTTCCCGTAGGAGAAGCAATGATCGGCCGTGTCGTAAACGCGATCGGACAGCCAATCGACGGCGCAGGCCCGATCGATACCAAAGAGTATCGTCCTGTGGAGTCCCCCGCGCACGGCA
>DLYC01000170.1:0-3966 GCA_003447895.1 Lachnospiraceae bacterium
CGTGAGGCCTCTTAGGACGTATGCCCGGGAAGAGGAGGGCGAAGTCCCCGAAGGGGTCGCCCGACCTCTGAGTTCGAATATAGTGGAGATGAAGCTGATCGACCTCTACTTCGATGACGAAAGCTGCGAGGAGAGGGACATACGGGTGCTTTTGGAGAACTATGTCAACCTGAGGTTTCTCCAGAAGGTGGTCTCTTTGATCTGGGAAAAGTATGCGAACGACCAGGTCCTTCCGATTCACATGATAAGGATCCTGAGCTGGATCTGCCTGGATGATCACTACACATCCTTGGACGAGATCATGCGCTATCACTTTAAGAACAAGGATTTCAAGCGGGAGCGCAAACAGTATCAGCTGATGAACTCGCTCACAAAGATTTATGAAGCAACGGGCAGTGATCTTCGGATGTATATACTGGCATCCTATGTAGTCCATATCGTGGCACAGGACCTCGTCGCGGAAAAGCCTGACAAATCTGAGAAGCTGTCGGAAGAGAGCAGGAAGGCGCTTCTTGACTGGAACAGCTTTTCATCTTCTGTGTTATCGGAGGCGGAGAGCCGGTATCCGGAGATTCGTGAGGAGAATGAGAAGGCGTATTCGGAGCTCTTTAAGGTCTTCTCGCTCGATATCGGCTGCGAGCTCAAGCTCCAGAAGAAGTATTCGGACTGGTACATGCGGGAATATTTTGACAGAGGCGTTACGGCGGAGAAGGCGGATGCAGCCCTGACGGAGCTGTACAACCGAGGTGCCTATGAGGCGTATATCAATGCCTACCGGGCCGCGGAGGAAACAGACCCTGCGATCGGACGCGACTATGTCAAAACAGAGAGGCTTGTCAGGGCTTTTACCGAACTGCAAAGATACGCGGAGGCTGTGGAATATGTGCAGCAGAACGATGCGCTCTCCGTGACCGGCAGGGAATTACTGCTCGCGTCGATCACAACGGAGAATTTCAAGACGCACGGGCTCAGCGCGGAAGCGTTCAATCTGTTTGGGGAGACGTACAGCACGGACTATGCCGTCGCCATGCTGTTAAACCAGTATAAGCACCTCAAATACGACATCGTGAACGACCTGATCGCGATCTACTGCCGGCAGGAAGAGTACATCAAGGCGCTCTACCTGTTCCAGCTCTACCGGCAGAAATCGGAGATCGGATACACAAGGCTCTATGCGCAGTTCAGAAGAAAGATCGGAAGGTTCATCGACATGACCCGGAGCCATTACGGCGTCATTGAGCTCGCTTTCCGGACGCTGATCTATGACGAACTGCTCGATTTTCTGAGCTGGGCCCGGCAGTTTGTGATCCCTGACCGCAAGGGTTACAATCCGATGCACGCGCTTTCTTTCTATTATGACAAGCTCCTGGACAATCCGGGCTCCGAGATCATCTGGGCCGGTTTTCTGAAGCATCTGTCCATGCGGATGGATCTGAATGCCTGGGATATTGTGGTCTGCGAGACTGTGCTCACGAAAAAGCTGGGCTATACGGGAAAGCTCAATGCAAGGCTTGCCATTAAGAACGTGATCGGTGGTTCGGAAGTAAAGCGGATTCCCTACAATTTCCTGCCCTACATCTACGTATATATTGAGATGACCGGCGACGGGGATATCTGCACGGATGTCGAGGCATTTCTCAAGAAAAAGGATGTCATGAAGCATCTGGTGGCGGAGAATCCGTGGTACGGAAGTTACCGCGACATCATGTCCGCCTTCAAGGAGTACTGTATTGATCAGTACGGGACCACGGGCCGGGAATGTTTCTACAATCTGGTGAAGCTCTTTGGCATGGAGCTGGATTCTTCCGGTCTTGAAAAGCTGGCCGAAATATCGACAGACAAGGCACTGATCTTCAATCAGGTCTGCCGCAATTACCTGAGCGGGACGGACCTGTCGGACACGGTGGAACTTCTCAACAGCACTCGCTGGAACAATATGACGCAGAGAGACTCCGCGATGCTCGATATTTTGAAAATGATCTTCAGCGACGCGGATGAGCTGCTCGTTCGGGAGGAGTTTCTTCGGAGTGAAGGCGATGAGTCGCGCTTTAAGCGCGATGTGGCAACGATCCTCAGCGTGTTTCCGGACAAGAGCGAACTGTTTGCCTTTGACGAATCCTGCCAAAATACAGCCTACAAGCTCCTGGTCTATTCCTATGTCTTCCGAGTGCTCTATGACCAGGACATCTATAACAAGTATGAGTTCTCTTATGAGGAAGTACGGGGTGACCGCGGGCTCCGGACATGTTATTTAAAAGAGCAGTACAGCGCCTTCTGCGCGCAGCTGGAGTGGAATAGGGACTTCCCGTTTTTCTATAAAAAGTGGCGCTATCTGAAGCAGTACCTGGCGCAGTTCCTCTACCGGGAAGGCCCCTTCGACGACAGGAAGATCCTGTCTCGGATGAGAAACTACGGGCACTATGAGGAGTTCTACGGTTCCTCCTACAAGGGATTTACGGGGAATGTCAGAGCCTTCTTCGCAGACTCTTCCTTTGACCGGGAGGGGAAGGAACTCTTCCTCTTTTCCCTGATGAAGGGACATCTCAATGAGTTCTTCCTGAGCTATGCGCCGGCGCTCGCGGGTCTTCCGGAAAGGGAAAAAGAGATCCTGCGGGAACTGATCTCAGAGATTGATTACAGGGAGGCGAACCAGGCATTTTATGTGACGGAGAGGGAGGCGATTCTCGCGGGACGCTTTGACGAAGTTATGAGCGCCGCGGAAGCTGTATCCGTCTATACCAAAGACACGGTCCGGGAACTTCGGGCGGTGTCCTCTTCGGATGAGATTCGGAACCTCTTTGTGGAAATTGCCTGTCATGAAAAGCAGGCGCTGGCCGTAAAGAAAGTGTTCGAGATGGACCCCGTGCTCTTTGACAAGTATGCCGATGTATGGGTCCCTCTGGCCTGCTCGAGGCAGTTCACCTTCCATCTTTACGGAAGAATGCGCTCGCAGATCATCCTGCGGACGAAAACCGACCAGACTCCCTTCGTGGACAAGGTCACAGGGTATCTGCGCCGGTATGATCCGCAGGAAGCGGACGCGGTGAGAAAGTATCTCTTCGCGCTGCAGGCCTGCATGGACAACGACCGGGAGAAGGCCCTGTCCATCGTCCGGAACACGGATCTCACCGCCGGAATCCCTATGCAGTGGAAGGAAGAAGGGGAGGAGATCGTCAGGTTTGCCGAGGGGCAGAGAAAGAGGTTCAGGCCCGGAAGCGCCAATATCGACAACAGTGAGAGGCAGAGCCAGGCAAGGCAGGAGATCAGCTTTGTCAAAAAATTGAAGGAGATCCTGGATGTCCGAAGAAATAATCTGACCCCTGAGGCGGCAGTTCATCTGTTTGAACAGTACACAAATGCCGAGCTGGATCACCGGCGGCGCCTGCAGTCCGCCGTTGAGCTCGTCTACAATTATCCGCGACCGGATTCCGGGGAGAGAAAGCAGACGGTCCTGCCTTCCCGGAACAGGCTGACCATCATGGCCGGCCTCGACGCGCTCTCCTCGTCCGTAAGCCTCACAGCCGATGACAGGTTTACCATCGTCTGCGAGGTCTATGACCTGTGCCGTTATCTGATCGGCAGGAAGGACGAGAGCGGCGGGGAATACACGTCCGGAAGGAAGAAAGCGGGCGACCGGGAAGAGGAGCGGGAGATCGAGAGGAGTTTCCATGAGGCAGGGGAATATTTTGGCAGGTTCCTGAGACAGAATGTTTCGCTTCTGAGCTGGATCCGGCACGCGGACACGATCCGCCGCTATCTGGAAGATATGCACGCCGTGCTGGACTTCGCGGAGCTTCAAAAGCGCGTCCTAGTGCCGGCAGCGGCCCTTTTCGATCCGCAGGTCTCCTATGAGGAGCGGTATGTCGGGCTCTCAGAGCTGCAGGAGGCACTGCAGAAGACGCCGGGAGAGAGCGGCGGGAAGAGGCATGGCGGATCTTCGGAAGGGCCCGCCGCGGCGGGCGTAAG
>DLYC01000170.1:4029-4673 GCA_003447895.1 Lachnospiraceae bacterium
CGTAAGCGAGGGGCGCACGTCCGTCTACGCGAAAAACCTTCTCGGCGCCATCCGCAAGTACATGAAGACCCTGGAGGAGGGAATCCGGCTGAAGGTCGATATTGTCAACGAAAATGATACGGTGACGGACGGCTATGTCTATTTCATGGTCGAAAATATCGGAAAGCGCACGGTATCTCTGCGGGACAAGGACATTTCGATCGTCTTCAGGCAGGAGGGCCGGCTGGACAAGGACGACCTCGTGATCGACAGCATCAGCAGCCTGCAGAGCCGGTTTATTACGGGCGGCAGGATCCGGCTCGCGCTGGGCGGCACGGAAACGGCTGTCCCCGTCATGGTGGCGATCAGGAAGAAGACCGGGGCAGATACTGCCGAAACGATCTGCAGTACGGCCAAAACATTGACGATCGGGAGCCCGGATACCGGTCTCAAGGTGGGGCGGCTTGACAGGTACGATGTCGACGACGAGAGCGCGGTCACAGATCCGGATATGCTCTTTGGAAGGGAGGACATCAAAGAGGACCTGTCGGTCGTCATTCCGGGAGGCGTGACAGTCATATACGGGCCGTCCCGGATCGGAAAGACATCGATCATGAACTGGATCCGAAATGACCTGGCGCCCCATAAAGGAAACGTAGTCACAG
>DLYC01000019.1:0-4217 GCA_003447895.1 Lachnospiraceae bacterium
TCTCTTCCACCATGGACTTAAAGAGCTCCTTCTGATCCGCCTCCGGAATGGGGAGCACGCAGCCGAGAAGGTCCGAGCTGATCTCCTCGTGGCGCTCGTCTTCCTTGCGGCAGTAGTAGAGGAGACTGTGGATATCGGGCTGCCTGTCGTTAAAGGCCGGGAAGAGGAAACCGCTGACGGGCTTTTGGACCGCCCAGTCCTGGCGCCGGTCCAGGAAAGTGCATGCCTCCTCGTCGTAGCAGAGCCCCTCCTTCATAAGGGTCACCGGGCAGATGCAGCACAGGATATAGGAATAGACATAGTCGGAAGCGTCCTCCATATCGAGATTGTCCGATCCCTTGGCGGGAATGTCGTAGGTCCCGTGGATCAGAAGGATCAGGTACTTGTCGGAGGAGTGGAAGTGCTCCACTACTTTCTCAAAGAACGCGGTCAAAAGATCGTCGTCCCTAAGCTCTGACTGCTGCAGCCGGTAGATCAGTTCCTGGCGGCCGCCTTCCATCTCTTCCGCCAGAGGAAATTCCATATTGAAAAGGTTTCGGCCAAGCTTTCCGGACAGGGCGCCGCGGAGGATCTCACAATATTTTTCCAGAGAATCATCCTCCATAGCGGCAAGGGAATCATGGAGCTCACGGATCACTTTTCCCTCTTCGTTGACGTAACAGCCGCGGATCCTGTCGATGGAGCCGCTCGGTTTGACCAGTTTTTTGACTTCACTAATTGCTTTTTTATCCATACAAACCTCGCCTGCAAAGATTTTTCCGCTTTTTGAGCGGTAATATTCAATATACTACAGAAATAATTGTTTCGCCAGTGGTCGGTTGATGGTATAATATGTATTCAGATTGAATTTTGCGCAAAAGCGCACAGAAGGGGAGGAAATGACCATGGAAACTAATGGAAATCAGAATGACGCCAAGTGGGATGCTTTTGAGGAGATGATGGAGAACAAAGTCGTCTTCACAGTTCCGATCGACGAGAGCGTCAAGGCAGGCGTCGTGACTTCACTCAAAGGTGTCAGGGCATTTATTCCCGCATCCCAGCTGAGCACGAGCTATGTGGAAGATGTCAGCGAGTGGATCGGCAAGGATGTTGATGTAGTGATCATCACAGCGGACAGAGAGAAACAGCGCCTTGTGCTTTCTGGCAGAGAGGCAGCGAAGATCAAGCGCGCGCAGGAGAAGAAGGAGCGCATTGACAGCCTCAAGGTCGGCACAGTCCTCGAGGGCAAAGTCGAGACGATCAAGCCTTACGGCGCGTTCGTAGATCTTGGCAACGGAATCAGCGGTCTCGTTCACGTCTCCCAGATGAGCACGAAGAGAGTTGAGACACCTGAGGAAGTCTGCAAGGAAGGCGATACAGTAAAGGTCAAGATCACCAGAGTCAAGGACGGCAAGGTGAGCCTTAGCATGAAGGCACTTGAGGAAGCGCCTGTCACAGAGGAAGACGATATTCCGGATCTTTCCAATTTCGTCTCCCACGAGAAGGCCACGACAAGCCTTGGCGATCTGCTCAAGAATATCAAGCTTAGCTGAGAAACCATCCTGTTTCTGAATGAAAATTTCTGAATGAAAAGAAGAAAACGGGCGATCGCTGTATCGCCCGTTTTGTCATGGAAAGAAAAAATACTGTGAAGTATGAGGGAACAGAATGCCGCATTTGAAAGACCATTTAACATATTGCGTGAAACTTCATATGTTCCTTGTGCTTGTTGCTGCCATTGTCGCAGGTTCGTTCAGTGTGCCGCTAAGAGCGCAAACAGCGCCTTCCGTGAAGATTCGGATCGAGGGCCGGTTTGAGGAGCCTGACAGAGAGGCGCTTCTCAAGAGGCTCAATGAGATCCGGAAGGAAGCATGCGAAGAGGGGGTTCAGAACCCGGAGACCGGAGAGCCGCTCACAGCGGAGGACTTTGTCCCGGCGGAGTGGTCTTACGAGCTGGAAAAGATCGCTGTGACCAGGGCTGTGGAGGCTGCCGCGCTGAGAGATCACATGAGGCCGGACGGCACAGAGTGCTTCTCGCTCCTTCCGGACAGCAGTATCTATTCCATGGAGACGCTGGCCTGGGGATACGGGAGCGCTATGGGGGCTCTCGAGGGCTGGTATTCCGAGAAAGAGGCTTACGTCGGAGAGACAGGCACGCCGGCGGGACACTATATTGCCCTGATCACGCCGGCCAACCGATACGTGGCGATCGCAGATCTGCGGACAGAGGCAGGGGGAGACACCTGTGCCGGCGCCTACGGAAACCGGATGCGGGAGCAGGCGTCGGAAGAGCGGGCGGCAGAAAGCGAGGCGTCGGAAGAGCGGCCGGCAGAAGGCGAGACGGCAAAAGAGCGGCCGGCGTCAGACGGGCCGGCAGCGGAACGGGAGTCTGCAGATATGCTTTCGGCAGAGGCGGACCACTGGGAAATCCCGCTGACCGGAGAGCTCCTGACGGCGATCATGAACGGACAGCAGGAGGCTGCCGCGCTGAGGCTGGACATGGCCGCGCGAAGCTGCGCGGGAAGATTCTTTCGGGGATTTCCGTGCAGGGAATCCCGGTAAGCGGCAGAAAAGACAAGAGGATATAGTACACAATGCATGAAATGAGTTATGTGCTCCGGTTTGTGAACCTGGCCCTTCGAAGGGCGGGCGAATGCGGAGCGGTTCGCGTTCACAGTCTCACGGTGGATGTGGGAGAGATGACAGATATTGTTCCGGAGTACCTGCACAAGTATTATCCGGAAGCTGTGAGAGGGACGATCCTGGAGGGGGCAGAGCTGAGAGTAAAGGTCGTGCCGGTCAGGATCCGCTGCGCGGGATGCGGGGAAGAATACCACCCCGACCGGGAGCACTCCTATGCCTGCCCGGCGTGCGGCAGCAGTGAGGGGGAGATCCTGGCGGGAAAGGGGATGACCCTCTCGGAACTGACGATGGAGACGGAGGGGATCTGCGGACCGGAATGAGCAGTCCGCCGATAAAAAGCAGTCCGCGGGAATTATCTTGATGAAAAATTGCACAAGACTTTTCTTCCAAAGAGGTTTATAATACCGTTTGGCTTTGATATATTTTTAACTTTACAGAATATGAAATAAAAGAAGTCAGAAAGGGAAACGGAAAATGCAAATCACGGTCTTTCTAATCCTTTTCCCGCTTTTGTGCGCGCCTTTGATGTATTACATAAAGGACAACAAAATGCGGGCCTATGTCACCTATGTGGCGGCGGCAATCATCGGCTCCTGCACGATCGCCCTGACGGTTTTCTGGGCGCTGGGCGGTGCGAAGCCGATCATGGCCTATCAGAACACGGAGCTGATCGATCACATTATCCTGGCGGCGGAGGTCGCCCTGATGGTGCTGGTCACGCGCCTGTGCTTTAAGCACAAGAAATACTGGATCAGCCTCTTGTCCATCGTTCCCACGATGGCCATCGTCTGGCAGGAGCTGACGGGTCAAAAACCCGCCCCCACCTACCACATCTACATAGACCATCTGAGCATCCTCATGTGCCTGATCATCGGAATCATCGGTACCATGATCGTCGTCTATGCGGTCGGCTATATGCACGGGTACCACATTCACAGGACGGATGTGCGGGATCACAGGAATTACTTCTTCATGCTCCTGTTCATCTTTCTGGGCGCGATGTTCGGCTTTGTGCTCTCCGAGAGCCTTCTGTGGATCGATTTCTTCTGGGAAGTGACCAGTGTCTGCTCCTTCCTGCTTATCGGCTACACAAAGGAAGAGGAGGCAGTGCGCAACTCCTTCAGGGCACTCTGGATGAACCTTCTGGGCGGCGTGGCGCTGGCTTTCGGCATTCTGTATTTTGACAGAGCGATGCAGTGCGTGTCCCTTCACGAGCTGATCGGATATGCGCAGGACGGGATGACTCCCGCGGTGGTCTGCGTGGCGCTCATTGCGCTGGCGGCCCTCACCAAGGCGGCGCAGCTTCCGTTCTCCACGTGGCTGATGGGCGCCATGGTGGCTCCCACCCCTTCCTCTGCGCTCCTGCACTCCGCGACGATGGTCAAGGCGGGCATCTATGTGCTGTTTCGCCTTTCTCCGGCGCTCGGCGGCACGACTGCGGGCAATATGGTCGTATTTATCGGCGGATTCACCTTCTTTATGGCTTCCATCATGGCGATCTCGCAGAGTGACGGCAAAAAAGTGCTGGCCTTTTCGACCGTCTCCAACCTCGGCCTGATGACGGCCTGCGCGGGCGTCGGTGCCCACGAGACTGT
>DLYC01000019.1:4377-7313 GCA_003447895.1 Lachnospiraceae bacterium
ACATCGAGGATATGCACGGCCTTCTGTACCGCCTGCCTATGCTGGGCTTTTATATGTTTATCGGAATTGCCGCCATGTTCCTGGCGCCCTTCGGTATGCTGATCTCCAAGTGGTCTGCGCTAAAGGCGGCCGTTGACAGAAGCAACATCCTGCTCGTTATGTTCATCACTTACGGCTCAGCCACGACGAGCTTCTACTGGACCAAGTGGATGGGCAAGATCATCAGCCGAAGCCATGAGACCGGCGAGAGGATGAAGAAGGATATCACGGGCGACACCGAAAAGTGGTCCCTGACGATCCATGCCATTCTGATGATCGCGCTGTGCGTCCTGATGCCCATCATCTCCAACAACTTCGTCGACCCGCTCCTGGAGGACATGTTCGGCAACTTTACAAACGTCCTTCCGAACGGAATCCTGGCCATGATGGTCCTTGTCATGTGCCTGGTATTTGCGATTCCTGTCCTTGCTTACTTCTATTTCAAGAACAGGCAGACCAACTACAAGCTCAACTACATGAGCGGTATCAACACGGGAAACAACAATGCGTTTGTGGATTCCTTCGGTGGGGAGAAGAAGCTGTGGCTGTCCAACTACTACTTTAACAGCTGGATCGAGCCGGACAAGATGATGCTCTATTGTCAGCTTCTGACCGCGGCAGTCCTTGCCGTCATGGTCTCATTCATTGTAGGAGGTGTACTGGCATGAGTGTAAGAGCAGCAATTCTTGTCATAATGTATATACTGCTGGCCCCGGTCGCGGGCGGGCTTATGGAAGGCGTTGACCGAAAGATCAGCGCGAGGATGCAGGGAAGGATCGGACCGCCGATCCTGCAGCCCTTCTACGATGTGATCAAGCTGTTCAACAAGCAGGTCATCGCGATCGGTGTTTTCCAGTCGGCCCTGCTTCTGTGCTACCTGGTCCTGATGATCTTCACCGGCGCGATCTTCTTTGCCGGAAACGATATTTTGATGTGCCTGTTCGTGCTGTCGACGGCATCGACCTTTATGTATTTTGCCGCGGTCGTGACGGGCTCCCCCTATAACACGATCGCGTCCTCGAGAGAGCTGATCCAGATCATGACTTACGAGCCGGCTGTCCTCATGGCAGGCGTCGGTTTCTATCTGGTGAGCGGAACCTTCAGCGTCTCGGCGATCGCGAACAATGACACGGTCATGCTTTTCAAGATGCCGGGTCTCTTCGTGTCCTTCGTGCTGATCCTTCTGGTCAAGATGAGAAAGTCGCCCTTTGACATCTCTACTTCCCACCACGCGCACCAGGAGCTGGTCATGGGTGTCAAAACAGAGATGGGAGCGCACAACCTGGCCATCTTCACGATCACGGAGTGGTACGAGAACTCGTTCCTGATGGGCATCGTCGGACTCTTCGCGGTGACGGGGAATCCGCTCAGCTATCTCGGAGCGGCCGTTCTGTGCGCACTGGTCTTCTTCTTTCTGATCCTCGTGGACAATGCCAGTGCGAGGGTCAAGTGGACTCAGATGATTCAGTTTATCTGGCTTGTCACGTTCTTTGCATCCGGCGTCAATCTTTTGGTTCTGATGCTGATCCGCTGACGGCAGGCAGATATGGAGGTAAATCATGGGTAAAGTCAAAAAATCACCGTGGGTGCTGCACTACGACGGCAGCAGCTGCAACGGATGCGATATAGAAGTCCTCGCCTGCCTGACTCCGGTCTACGACGCGGAGCGGTTCGGGATCATCAACACGGGTGACCCGCTGCAGGCGGATATTTTCCTGATCACGGGCGGAATCAACACCCAGAACAAGGCAGTGGTCGAGCAGCTCTATGACCAGATGCCAAGGCCCAAGGTCGTGGTCGCCGTGGGCACATGCGCCTGCACGGGCGGAATCTTCAAGGAGTGCTACAACATTCTCGGAGGCGCCGACACAACTGTACCGGTCGACATCTATGTGCCCGGCTGCGCGGCAAGGCCCCAGGCAATCATCGACGGCCTCGTGGAGGCCATTGAACTCTTCCAGAAACGGAGCGAAGAGCACGACGAATACGTCAGAAGGCATAAAGGAGAGAAGAAACCACATGATCAAGTGTCCTGAAAATGAGCTTATAGAGATTACGAAAGGCGAGCTTCTCACGAAGTGCATGGAGCTTAAAAAGAGCGGACTTCGTTTTTCCCAGGGCTGCGCGGCTTTTTATGAAGGAAAATACGAGCTGAGCTACTCGTTCGCCGACGACGTCACATATGAGTACAAGACGCTCCGCCTCAAAGCGGATCTCGATGAGGAGATCCCCAGTATCACGGATATTATCCCCACTGCCGTCTTCTACGAGAACGAGATGGCGGAAATGTACGGCGTAAAGATCAGGATGATCAGCCTGGACTATCACAACAAACTGTACCGCATTGAGGAGGAGGCGCCGCTTCTTCCCAAAGACGCCAAGGCCTGAGATCCCGCAGAGCGCTTTGACATGGAGGAATGGTAAAAAAATATGGGTAAAGTAAGTGTTGTTCCCTTTGGCCCGCAGCATCCGGTCCTTCCGGAGCCGATCCACCTGGATCTGGTCATTGAGGATGAAAAGGTAATAGAAGCGGTCCCTTCGATCGGCTTTGTGCACAGAGGGCTGGAGAGCCTGATCGTGAAAAAGGACTTCAACGAGATGGTCTATGTCGCGGAGAGAACCTGCGGAATCTGCAGCTTCGGCCACGGCATGGGATATGTGGAAGCAGTGGAGAAGATCATGGGCGTGGAGGTCCCCGGCAGGGCAAAATATCTGCGCACGATCTGGATGGAGCTCTCCCGAATGCACAGCCACCTTCTGTGGCTCGGTCTTTTGGCAGACGCGTTTGGCTATGAGAGCCTCTTCTATCAGTGCTGGCGGATCCGTGAACAGATCCTGGACCTGATCGAGGAGTCCACCGGCGGAAGAGTCATCTTCTCCGTCAACAAGGTGGGCGG
>DLYC01000019.1:7370-8521 GCA_003447895.1 Lachnospiraceae bacterium
GTCATGAAGGACATGGACAATGAAATGCTCGGGCGCTTCATGCAGGTCCTCTACAAGGTGGAGGAGCAGGTCTGCACGATCAGGAAGAACTTCTTAAATGACAAGACAGTCCAGCTCCGCCTTCGCGGCGTGGGCGTATTGTCGGCGCAGCAGGCGCACGATCTGGGCTGCGCGGGACCTTTCGGAAGGGCCAGCGGAATCAAGACAGACATGAGGCTTCGCGGCTACGCGGCCTACGGCGACCTGGAGATCGAACCGGTCATCAGCACCGAGGGCGACAGCTACGCAAGATGTGAGTGCCGGATCGATGAGCTCCTTCAGTCCATCGACATCATCCGCCAGGCAGTGGAGAAGATTCCGGCGGGCGACATCGCGGTGCCGGTGAAGGGAAACCCCAATGGGGAATATTTCATGCGAATAGAGCAGCCCCGAGGAGAGGCCGTCTATTATGTCAAGGGAAGCGGAAAGCCCAACCTCAACAGGCTCAGGATCCGCACCCCTACTTTCGCCAATCTCCCCGGACTTTGTGAGACGCTCAAAGGGGCGGATTACGCGGATGTGCCGATCCTGGTGCTCACGATCGATCCCTGCATCAGCTGCACAGAGCGCTAAAAAGGAGGTCACAGAAGAATATGCCATCTTCATCAATACTGAACTTTACAGGGACGCTCCTCAAAAACCTAATGAGTAAGCCCGTCACAAAGAACTATCCCGAAGAGCCCGCCGTCTACCCGGAGAGGACCCGCGGCCACATTGAGATCGATATTGACCAGTGTATCTCCTGCGGTCTCTGCGTCCGAAACTGCCCGCCCAGATGCATCGTTGTCGACAAGGGCGAGGGCACGTGGACCATCAACCGGTTCGACTGCATCGCGTGCGGCTACTGCGCCTCCAAGTGCCCCAAGAAGTGCCTCTCCCTGGTGCCCGGCTACCAGAAGCCCGGACGGGAGAAGGCGTCCGTGACCTACCGCAAATCTCCCGAGGTCATGGAGGAAGAAAAGAGAAAGGCAGCCGAGATGGCGGCCAAAAAAGCGGCGGCCCTCAAGGCTGCGCAGGCCAAGAAGGCGGCGGGAGCAGCGCCTGCGGCAACGGCTGCGAAGCCTGCGGTGGAGAAGCCCGCTGCGGCGGAGAAGCCTGCTGCGGCACCTGCT
>DLYC01000019.1:8578-9197 GCA_003447895.1 Lachnospiraceae bacterium
CACCTGCTGCGGTGGAGAAGCCTGCGGTGGAGAAACCTGCGGCGACGACACCTTCAGCAGCGGAGAAAGAGTGAGGCGCCGGATATGTGTGTTGCAATGCCGGGAACAGTGCTGTCTGTGGACAAACGGACGGCACTGGTGGATTTTGACGGAAATAAGGTAAAGGCCAGGACAGGCCTTGTGCAGATCGAGCCGGGAGACCGGGTGCTGGTCCACGCCGGCTGCATTCTGCAAAAAATCTCCGACCGGGAGATGACGGAGATGAATGAGATCATGCGTCAGATGGAGGAACTGGTCTGATGAACGTGAATCTTGAAGAGATTAAGAAATATTTGAAAACGTATAACGGCCCGGAGCTGAACATCATGGAAGTCTGCGGCAGTCATACCGGCGCGATCGCCAAAAACGGCATCCCCGGACTCATGTCTGACAGAATCCACCTGATCTCAGGTCCGGGCTGTCCCGTCTGTGTGACGCCCTCCTCCTATATCGACAGGCTGATCGAACTGTGCCTTACGCCGGGAATCTGCGTGGTCACTTTCGGGGACCTCCTTCGCGTGCCGGGAAGCGCCATGAGCCTGCAGGAGGCCAAAGGCCGGGGCGGACGCGTGCAGATGGT
>DLYC01000237.1 GCA_003447895.1 Lachnospiraceae bacterium
AGCGTGCTCCAAAAGTTCGAGACCTATTATGAGGCCAAAAAGAGCGCGAGCTACAATCCTGACCTGACCCTGTCCTTCATTGATCTCTCCGCGATCGGAGCGGTCAATGAAAAGCTGGACGCCCTGGCGGACCGCATGGCGGACGGGATCGACAACGGCGACTATGTCACGCTGATGCGAAGCCGCTCTGAGGCCAAGAGTTTTGGAATGGCCAGGGACAGAAAGGGAGAGGTGTCTTTCTACTACGACCTGGTCGATGTGGGAAATCTCGCCGAGCAGATGGCGGCCTACTATCCGGAGGAAGCGGCCGGTGTGCAGGAGGCCCTGAAGGAAGCGGTCCTTACGCATTACGCCAATATTGACGATACGTGCGGCATGACGCTCTACTATCCCTATAAGAACAAGGGCCAGTTTGAGCAGCTCAATGAATACTACGGAAATATTAACCGGGTCAAGGGCTATTCCGGCTTTCTAAGGAGCGCCGGGAATCAGTTCATGTCCAGTAAATCGAGGGACTGGACGCTGGGAGAGCCCGTGGACAACGGCGACGAATATACGCTTCAGCTGACGGAAGAGATGCTCTCCAATATGACGGAGTGCACCTATACCGTCATGGTAAGGAATGACACATACGGCCTTATCGTGCCTTATCTGGAATACTGCACAGTAAAGCCGGACAAGAACGGGACCATCCACATCGAAAAAAACCTGCCTATGGCGGTCCTCAGAAACGGGGACTCCATGGCACTGATCCGGGCCGCCGAAGTGGAGTCGGACCGGAAACGCACGGTCTACCGAACGACCCAAATGATGCTCCGGGGCGACCTGACCTATGATACGCACATCGAGGACCTGGAGTCTGCGGACGCTTCCATCCTCTTTAGCCGGGTCAAAAAGAGCGGGAAGACGGAGATCTTAAACATTGAGATGGCGGACAACGCATCCGGCGTCAGCGGCGGAAAGAACACCGTGAACCTGAAGGACTGGGAGGGCATCAGTATTTTGGCCGCTTCGGACTGCTATATTCCGGCCAGAGATGCCGGCGGAAGGATCCGCCCCTATGAGGAGTGGACCAGGTCGCACGCGACGACGTGGTCTACGCTGTCTGTGGACGAGGAGGTGGGCTTTGACATTGTGGGCCTGGATCAGGTCCGGGGACAGGAGAGTGTGATCCTGCAGATCGAGATCAGCGACACAAACGGAGAGAAGTACGCCTCAGAGCCGGTGGTCGTCACAAATACCTCCTTCAGGACAGAGAGAGTGCCGGTCGGAAGCGGTACACTCGTATTTGCTTTATACGAGGATCACGCGGAACTCATCGGCTACTCCGGAAGGGAAGAAGTGATCGAAGTCCCGGAGAAGGCCGGAGGACTTCCGGTCACCGTGATCGCGGGCGGCGCCTTTTCCTGGCACTCCATATTTGACAGCCTGGGCTATAACCCGGTCAAAAAAGTGACGATCCCGGATACCGTCACGGAACTTGGGGACGGCGTATTCTCCAGCTGCTTCAAACTGGAAGAGGTCAGGCTCCCTGCCGGCCTTAAGAAGATCGGAGACACCGCGTTTTCCTACTGCTATGCTCTCAAAGCCATAGAGCTTCCGGACAGCCTTGAGAGCATCGGAAAGTGCGCGTTCGCGTACTGCACTTCGCTCACCGGCGTCGGGATCCCCAAAGGGATCCGGTCCATCGGGACGGGCGCTTTTATGAACTGCATCGGGATCACGAAATTTACCGGGGGCATGGTGGACTCTGACGGCGCCATCTATTCGGCAGATCAAAAGGTGCTTCTTGCCTGTCCCGCAGCGGCCGGAGAGCGCTTCGCGGTGAAGCCGGGAACGGAAAAGATCGCCTACGGCGCGTTTGCGGGAGCCTCTGTCAGGGAGGTGATGCTTCCGGAGGGGCTCAGGGAGATCGGGAACTATGCCTTCTATGACTGCGGAAATCTGAGCGCACCGGTCTTTCCGGAGAGCCTTGTGAAGATCGGAATGCACGCCTATGACAGCCATGACTATGGCATCAAGGCGGAAATGATCCCGGAAGAGGAAGAGGTGATCCGGATCCCGGCGTCCCTCGAGAGCATAGGTGACCGGGCTTTTGACAAATTCGTCCGTGCGCGGTATGAAGTCAGCGGGGAGAACCGCCACTATAAGGAAGTGGGCGGAGCGCTCATGAATAAGGCGGGCGACACGGTCCATCAGCTTGTGGCGGACCCGGACGGAACGGCCGTCTATCCGGAAGGGACGGTGAAATTTGAGGAGGAGGCCCTCGCCGTCTACGATTCCCTGTTCGATGACGTCGTAAAGAACATCTATCTTCCGGAATCGATGAACAGCTTCCCCGATCAGATCAGGGACTACAAGAACCGGGATGATTACGCGCTCTACCACTGCCCGGCGGGCTCCGAAGCGGAGAAATTTGCCGTCCGGATGGGCCTTCACTTCACCAACGAGATGGAGAAGGTGCAGGAAAAGCTGGAGACGAAGACCGCGAAGGGCACTCTCTATTTTGACCTCTACAGCGACCATGCCGTTCTCTACGGCTATTCGGGCGAAGATGAAGTCGTGGAGGTCCCCGCGGAAGCGGGCGGAAAGCCGGTGACGGCGATCGGAAACGGCATAGAGCCGATCAGCGTAACTTTCGATTTCGATGATATAGGGCGCGAGAACACTGCCCTTGTCAAAATAGTGATCCCGGAAGGGGTGACCGCCATCAACGCGAAGGCGCTGTCCGACCTGAGGACATATGCCGAGGTGGTTCTTCCCCCTACCGTGAGAAGACTTGGGCGGGAGGCCATTTCCAATTACAGCCCGGTAAGCGGCAGCACGGAGGGGCTGGAGATCCTGGAGGCGGGGAGCGCCGGCAATTACAGGGAAAGGCCGTTTGTGCTGACACCCGGGATCCGCTATATCGACGGAGATGCGTTCAGCGGCTCGGAAGTGTCCGCCTTTGAACAGAGCGGAGAGAATGAGTTTTACAGCGTGAGGGACGGAATCCTGTACAGCGCCGATGGAACACTTCTGGTCAAGTATCCCACCTCTGCTTCCACAGAGGAGTTTGCCGTGCCGGAAGGCACTGTGACGATCGGAGAGCGGGCCTTTTTATCCAACAAAACTATTCAAAAGGTCACTCTGCCTGTATCCCTCAAAGAGATCGGCACCTATGCGTTCAGCTACTGCACGGCGCTCCGGGAAATCGCCTATGAGGAAGGCACATCGCTCAGTAAGATCGGGGAACTGGCCTTTTACAACTGCACAGGGCTTACGGAGGTCACGCTCCCGCCGGCGGAAACGATCGAGAGAAGCGCTTTCGATAATTGTGAGGCGCTGGCTTCCGTGCACTTTGCAGAGGGCACAAAGGCGATCGGAAATTCGGCATTCAGCCGCACGGCTCTCGCCGCGCCGGAGCTTCCCGCAAGTCTTAGAAAGATCGGCGACTACGCCTTCGGAGAGTACAAGCCCGATGAGTGCAGGGCGGGAAGCCCGGATGTGGTCCATATTCCCGCTAAGGTGAATGAGATCGGCAGCGATCCGTTTACCAGTATCGGCAATACGAAGTTCGAAGTGGATCCCGAAAACCGGACCTATTCCTCGGTCGACGGACTTCTCCTTGATAAGGACGGGAACTCGCTCCTTCTGTGCCCCACGGGACGAAAGGGCAGGGTTACGGTCCCCGACGGCGTCACCGCCATCATGGCTTATGCCTTTTCGAGCGCGTATGGCGTCACAGATATTGAGATTCCCGACAGCGTGCTGTATATTGATACAGTGAACTTTGATCCTCTGGAGGATGAAGACGGCAGTTCCTCGGATGAGCCGAGATACGCAGTCACGCTTCACTGCAGCAAGGGAAGCTATGCGGAGTGGTTTGCGGCAAGCAGAGGAATTCCGTGTAAGACAAAATAGATCTTAAAAAAAGGACAGGACTATATGAATTACGCAGTGGTTTTATCCGGCGGAATCGGAACCCGGATGCACATGGGAGATTTTCCCAAACAGTACTACAAGGTGAAGGACAAGATGATCCTCGAATATACGCTGGATCTCTTCGAAGAGTCGGAATGCGTCGATGAGATCATTCTCGTCATGGCCGCGGAGTGGCGGGAGAAGCTCGAGACCTATCTGTGCAGCCGCTATCAAAAGCTCAAGGGATTTGCCCTTCCGGGCGGCGTGCGGCAGGAGTCGATCCTGAACGGGCTTGAGGTGTGCATGGCGCACTCGAAGTCCGAGCAGGACAAAGTGATCATCATTGACGGCGTGAGGCCTCTCGCGACGGGAGAGATGGTCAAGGCGTGCCTTGATGCTGTGGGAGAGTATGACGGATCCCTCCTGGTGGTTCCGGCGACGGATACGATCTACTACAGTGAGGACGGAAAGCGCCTCGGAAAGCTCCTTGACAGAACGAAACTGTACTGGGGACAGTCCCCGGAGGCCTTCTGGCTGAATCAGTACTATCACGCCCACGAAGGCAAAGACCACGAATTCCTGTGCACGATGCGCGGGACGACGGAGATCGCCTATGTGGCGGGCATGAATATCTGCCTGATCGAAGGCGACCCCATGAACTTTAAGATCACGACACAGGCAGACCTCAAGCGCTTCAAGCTGATCATGGGAGAGCGCTGAGCGGAGCCTTTGAAGTAACAGATTGACTCAATTGACAGATTTAACTGTTCATGATGGTCATTAATCTGTATAATATTATTGATACTTACTGTGGTCATTCCAGGGAGGACTGAATAATGAGAAAGGCACTGGGAATATTCTTATCCATGACACTGGCGGTTTCTGCGCTGGCAGGCTGCGGAGGCGGTGCATCGTCGACCGGGACAGCGAGCCAAAATACAGAACAGACGCAGGAAACCGCGGAAGCGGACGCGCCGGCAGAGGAGGCAGCAGCTCCGGAAGCTGATGCAGCGGCCGAACAGACAGAGGAGACAGCGGTGCAGACAGACGCGGCACCTGAGCAGACGGACGCGGCAGCAGCAGGCCAGACGGTAGCGCAGATTGAGGGCGCGGCAGACGGACAGGCACTTGCCAGCTTCAACATCTTTAACGGCGGCGGCCTCAAGGAGCCCGAGGAGCTCGAAGAGCCCGAGGAGATGTCCGAGGAAGATACAGACAGACTCGACAGAGCGATGCGCGCTTATGTGCCTCCGGCAGATTCCCTGCTTCAGAACAAGGCAGAGAACTTTTACTATTACAATCAGATGAGCAAGCAGGAGCAGCAGATCTATGACGCGCTCCTGATGTGCGCGACAGACCCGACGAACACAGACAACGCCGTTATGGCGACCATCTCCGTCGATCCCAGAACAGAAGAGTTTGCCGAGATGGAATTCAAGGCATACTACGGAATGCTCTACGATCATCCCGAGCTTTTCTGGCTCTACAACGGTTCTGAGTGCAATATCTCCGTCGGCGCTCCCTATCAGCAGCCCGGAAACGGAACCTACAATGTCTATTTCTTCTATCAGGAGCCCTATGATGACTTCGAAGAGAAGATGACGGCTTTCAACGATGCCGCAGACGCTTTCCTGGAGGATATTGACACCTCCGGAAGCGATATGGAAATCGCAAAGGCTATCCACGACAAACTGCTGGAGACTGTCACATACGACATCGCGGTCATGAACGATGACTCTGAAAACGGTTTCAGAAACCTGGCCCACACCGCTTACGGCGCCCTGGTGGAAAACAGTGAGGGAACGCCCAACTACGCAGTGTGCGACGGTTACTCCCAGGCTTATGTCTATCTGCTGCAGCAGGTCGGCATCGATGCAACCGTGATCGTCGGAATCGCGGGTGCCGATAAGGCCCAGGCGGGCGGACATGCCTGGACGGTGGTCAACCTTGACGGCGACTGGTACGAAGTGGACTCCACATGGGACGACGCGGGAACACTGGACGAGCAGCTTGAAACCATTAAGGACAAGGATCCCTACAGCTACGGCTACTTCAAGGAGGCACTCACGGATCCCGACTACAGAAATAAGATCCAGCACTACCTCTGCAACCTGACCACTCCCGAGATCACGAACTTTAAGGTAGACGATTTCTTCGCCTATCAGTCCAAGGACCAGAAGCACATCTTCACGCTTCTTGGCGACAGCGTCCACATCCGCGCAGGTGACGATACAGGCGGATATGATGTCTACGGCCTTGTCGTTGACATGGCGCCGATCGCAAACGGAACTGCCTATAAGATCCTCGTACGATAAGAGGATCGGAGAGCACCGTTCTTCTGCAGGGTGCGACAGAATTTGAACAAAAAGAATCCTGAGCGGCCAACCGCTCAGGATTCTTTTTGTTCTTGTCGGGCGCTCTCGCGCTGATCCCTGTCAGCGGCGAGATGCTGCTGCAGCTCTATGTACCGTTTGCGGCGCCTGCGCCTTCGTATGAAAGAAAGGACATAGTAGATTGCAATGCCGATCAGGCCGCCCAGCGTATTACTGAAAACATCGTCAAACTCACAGTAGCCGATATCGAAGAGAAACTGCGTAAACTCGATCATCACGGAGATGAGCGTCGGCATAAAGAAGATGAAAGGGTCCTTGGGGTAGAGCCTTCCCAAAAGCGCGCCGAGCGGAATGAAGAGCCAGATGTTGTTGAGAATTTCCATTCTGAGACCGACATTCTCAAAAAAGAGCTTATAGGACCAGAACGGAGTGAGGATCAGATGCCCGGTCCCCGGCGCGCGATACAGCGTCATGTAGAAAATGAACGCCAGGTAGAGCAGCAGAAGGAACCTGCTCACCCGCTTTTTGTGAAAGGCGGCGATCACGCACAGCGTAATTCCGAAGAGGACAACGGCCGCGTGGGATCCGTGCAGAAACCTACTCAGATGCCGGCACGTGAACTTTATGAAATTGAACAAAACGCTCAGTAGTGAATCCATCGTGTATTCCTGCGGCACTCAGACCGGCGATGCGGGTCCTTTGTCAAAATATCGATGCCATTATAGCATGTTTTTTCCGGGGGGACTGAATAACATTCTCCAGTAACTATTCAGCACTCCACGTCCCAAATGCTTCGCATTTCGGACTGTGGGCGTCCAGAGTCGCTCCGCGCCTTGTCCGCCCCGGGAAAAAGATCAAAAACGTCCCGGTGAGCGAGCTCCCCGGCCCTTATTTTGATCTTTTTCCCGGGGTGCTGAATAATAACATTTTCTATTTGATTGGGGCATGTTAATATGAGTTATGGGAGAAGCCGGCGGGCAACCGGACATCCAGGAATGGGGGGGCAAGGATATGAGCATGGATTTCAACAAACTTGAAGATAAGATTCGCTTACTGACAACGGAAGGAATGGGGG
>DLYC01000122.1 GCA_003447895.1 Lachnospiraceae bacterium
GTTACATAGCGTCCGTCTCTCTCCTCTGTGGAGTACTCTCCGCCCATCTCTTCCATGAGCCTCTTTACGATCCTCGATCCGAATCCGGTGCTGTGCGGTTTTCCGCCCTCGTAGACCCGGATCTCATTTTCAATGCGGATTTCCGCGCAGGTTCCCTTGTCCCTGCCGCAGATATAAACATTCCCTTCTTTCTTCGCGTATTTGTAGATATTCGTGGCAAGATTTCCGAAGATCCGTCCCAGCGCGTCTCTTTGGAGCAGAATACTGCTCTCTTTAAAGAAGATATCCGTAAGGACATGAAATCCCCTGCTCTCCAGATTGACCACGAAATCGTTGATGAAGCCGCTCAGGACGATGTCTGCCGACACCTCCTGCTTCTCCTTGAGAAAGTAATCCGTCATGGTCGTATAGCTGAAGTTCTCTTCGAGAAGGTTCTTGAGCCGGATCGACTTCTCCTTTGCCTTCGTCAGGTATTCCTCCGCCTTCGGCTCTTTGCCCTGCACTTCACTGAGGCCAAAATCCAGATACATCATCAGTGACGTCAGCGGAGTCCTCAGGTCATGCGCGATCTCCGCCGAGGTCATCCGGTTTGTCTTTTCCAGCCGTTCGATCGTCGTGAGCTGGTTTTTCATGCTCTTTCGAAACTCATCGATGCTTTCCGCCAGTGTCGCGATCTCATCGCTTCCCCTGATCGTCATTTCCCGGGTCAGGTCCCCTCCCTCGAGGGCATGAATTTCATCATTCAGAAGCCGTATATATTCCGTTTCCCTGCGGATGCCGACTATGACGATAATAAAAAAGATCGCGATCGCCGCAAGAATTTCCGCGACGACTGTATTTTCATAGGAATAGAAATAGTCGTAGAGGATCACATCTGCCAAGGCATCCGAAAAGCTGACCTTCACTGCCCTTCTCCGGTCCAGTTCCGTCTCCCTGATCGGCGTCTCCAGGCCCCGCAGGTCCGCGGTGGAGCTGTAGACGAGCCTTTCGTTGACAAAAACCTCTATGTCGACTCCTCTGTTCGCGCCGCACCACGCATCAAGCCTCTCCTCGTCATCGGTGCGGATTTCTTCCTTCTGAATGTACTCTTTCAGGTCCACGAGTATCTTTTCATCCGGACGGTCAAACCCGTCACTTGTAAAGATCAGGCGGGTTGAAACGGTAACTGCTATGATCAGGAAACTGATCGACACTGCGGCGGCAATCAGGAGAAGCGCAATCAGTTTTTTCATGATCGTCCATCTATTCGACGACAAAGCGGTATCCTCTCCCCCATTCCGTGCGTATGTAAACCGGATGTCTGGGATCATCCTCAATCGCCTTTCTAAGGCGCCTGATGTGAACCATCACCGTATTGTTTGCATCGTAAAAGTATGGTTTCTCCCATACGCTCTCATAAATATTCTGAATCGAGAATATTTTGTTGCTGTACTTCATGAGCAGTTTCAGGATCCGGTACTCCAGATCCGTCATGTCGATCTGCTTATCATTCTTGTAAACTTCATTAAAATCATTGTTGACCCGGAAGCAGCCGATCTCGATATAGCTTTCCTTTTCCGAGGCCTGGTCCTTCCCCCTGTACATCTCATATCTGCGGAGCAGGGCCCTGATCCTCGCCAGCAGCTCCTCCTGAAAGAACGGCTTTGTCAGATAGTCGTCCCCTCCGGCCTCCAGCCCCTCAGTCTTATCATGCAGGCCGCCCTTCGCGGTGAGAAAGAGCACGGGGGCCAGTGTGACCTTCCTGAGCCTTCGGCACACCTCATATCCGTCCATACCCGGGAGCATGACATCCAGGATGATCAGATCCGGCTCATGCTGCAGCTCCGAAAGCGCCTCCTGGCCGGTCATCGCCGCCAGTGTCTTATATCCTTCTCTCCTAAGCAAAATGGTGATCACTTCCTGGATATCCCGGTCGTCTTCAACAATTAAAACTGTACCCTTCATAATCGCCTCTTCAGGCATCACAACCTTCTTCTCCTGTTCCTCGTCGCTGATCCCTTTGTCCTTTTTTTACATAATCGGATTCTGAATCCGTCTCAATTATACTCTATCCGGGGTCCTAATTCTATACAGTGCGCCCGCGGGGTCTTCCTTCTGGTCGCTTTTTTGGCATGGATCAGTGAGTCAGGGGGACAGTCCCTTTGACTCATGTTTGAGTCAAAGGGACTGTCCCCCTGACTCACAAACTCACAAAAGAAAAGGGATGCCGAACTTACTGCCTGGCACCCCTTTTCAGTGGTTTTTGTCCAATGGATTATACCTCCGATTCATTTAGTTCACAGATTGTCTTACGAAAGTTTACTTGTACTTTGGACCATACCTCCTTTGTTTTATTTGATAATTTAATTATACTCGGATCCGCATAATTGTCAATTAATTAAGCGGCATCTTTGAAATTTTCTGATTTTTCAGTCTTTTTCATCTAATTCCGGGAACAGAAAAAGGGACCGCCGCAATGCGGCAGTCCCTTTGAAACGTAAGCGGGATCCGTTACGCAGCGCAGGCTTCTTTCACGAGAATTACCTCTTATTGCTGCGTCTCCAGATGTGCATCTTCTCAGCCTCTTTGATCAGCTCATCCCTGAACTGAGGATGTGCAATATTAATCAGGTCCTCCGCTCTCTGCCAGGTGGTGCGGCCCTTCATCATCGCGATTCCGTACTCAGTCACAATGTACATAGCGTTGGCACGGGTGTCCGTGACGATACTTCCGTTTGCCAGCGTAGGACGGATGCGGCTGACAAGGTTGCCCTGCTTGTCTGTGAATGTGGAGGACATGCAGATAAAGGACTTTCCGCCCTTCGAAGCGTAGGCTCCGATCACAAAATCGAGCTGTCCGCCTGCGCCGGAGATGTTCCTGGTGCCGGCGCTCTCCGCGTTGATCTGTCCGAAGAGGTCACAGTCAACGGCATTGTTGATGGAGATGAAGTTGTCCAGCGCGCCGATCTGCTTCACATTGTTGACATAGTCGACCGATGCGCTCTTGCACTCCGGGTTCCCGTCCAGATAGTCATACATCTTCCTGGTGCCCGCGCCGAACGCGTAGGTCTGAAGGCCTCTGTCGATGTTCTTGTGCGCACCGGTGATCTTGCCGGCTTCCGCCATATCGACGAACGCGTCGACATACATCTCCGTGTGGATACCAAGGTCCTTGAGATCGGACTCCGCGATCATCTTTCCGATGGCGTTGGGCATTCCGCCGATTCCCAGCTGCAGGCACGCGCCGTTGGGAATTCTTTCGACGACGAGCTCGGCGACCGCCTTATCGACATCTGTTCCGGGCTTTGCCGGAGGCATCGCGTCGATCGGTGTGTTGTCGCCCTCTACGATCATGTCGACATCGCTTATGTGAACATAAGCGGTCCTGTCGCCCATGCAGATCGGCATGCTCTCATTGACTTCCACGATGACCTTCTTTGCCATCTGCACAACCGCATACGTGTGGCTGGCGCTGGGACCGAGGTTGAAATAGCCGTGTCTGTCCATGGGACCTACCTGCATGATCGCCACATCCAGGGGATCCTCTCTGTCCAGATAGTAGCGGGGAAGTTCCGAGTACTTGAGCGGCCCGTAGAAGCTCAGTCCCGTAGAAGCGGCTTTTCTCTCGATTCCGTTCATATGCCAGCTGTTCCAGGTGAAGTGCTCCTGGGGATTCTCGATCTTGAAGATCTCCGGCGCGTGCATCAGAATTCCGCCGTAGATCTGCACATCGTGCATCTGGGGCATTCTCTTGGCGAGCTCTCTGTCAACGGCAACGTTCGTGGTCGCGCACCAGCCGTAGTCCACCCAGTCGCCGTCCTGAATGACCGCTGCCGCCTGCTCCGCAGTAACCAGTTTCTGCTTATATTCTTCCGCGTAACCCATTTTTACCTCTCTCCTCCAGTTCTTGCTAGTTTTTCCTTCGTTGTTCAGTCAGCGCAGTTTCCGCTCTACTTCTGCGCCAAAATATCGTATAGTGGTATTATACAACAATCGGTTCATGAATTCATCAAAGAATCCTGTTGACAGATGTTATTAGATTGTGTAAAATTAATTTGCAAGCGATCAAAGAGCGCAAATAAAAGGGACCGGAGCCACATGGGATCCGCGCGATCTTTTGACCCGGCTTCCCGATACACAGTCTGAGACAAATCCATTTTATGATCGGAAAGGAGATATCCATGGTTAATCAGTTTACAGAAGCAAATTTTGAGGCAGAAGTTCTTCAGAGCGATCTTCCCGTTTTCGTCGATTTCTACGCGGATTGGTGCGGGCCCTGCAAGATGATGAGCCCCGTGATCGACAAGCTGGCGCAGGAATACGAGGGAAAGATCAAGGTCGGCAAGGTCAACGTCGATGAAAACGGCGATCTTGCGGTCAGGTACGGCATCATGAGCATTCCGAACATGTGCTTTTTCAAGAACGGCGAATTGGTCGACCGCATCGTCGGCGCTGTGCCCAAGCCCGCTATGAAGGAGAAGTTTGAGAAGAACATCTGAGTGAGCCGTTTGAAGAGCCCCTCAGAGAGTGTGTAAGAA
>DLYC01000127.1:0-3308 GCA_003447895.1 Lachnospiraceae bacterium
TTCGGCGCGCCCGGCCACTTCCGCGTCGCGTACTGCATCGACACGGAGAAGGTGGAGAGAGCGCTTCCCAGGATCCGGGAGTTCGTGGAGAAGGAGTATCCGCAGGCAGGAAAGTGAGGATCCGGAAATCCCGGAACCCATCGTCCTGATAACTACAGAAAAGAAAAGCGGAGGAATAGTTGAATGCAGCTTAGCTTTATTGAAATATTGAAAGCGATCCTCTTCGGCATCGTCGAGGGGGTCACGGAATGGCTTCCGATCAGCAGCACAGGGCACATGATCCTTCTGAATGAGTTTGTGAAACTGGACGTTTCGCCGGAATTCTGGAACCTGTTCCTTGTGGTGATCCAGCTCGGCGCGATCCTGGCGGTCGTGATCATCTACTGGAAAACGATCTGGCCCTTCAAGAGAATGAAAAAGAAGAACGGAGAGACCCGGATCGTCTTCAGAAAGTCCGTCTTCATCATGTGGCTCAAGGTCCTGGTGGGGTGCATCCCCGCCGCGGTGGTCGGTATTTTGGCAGATGACTGGATCGATGAGCATCTGTACACGCCCCAGGTCGTCGCGATCATGCTGATCGTCGTCGGTATCGCGTTCATCGTGATCGAGACCCTCAACACGAACAAGGTCCCCCGAGTGGAGCGGATGCGGGATCTGACCTTCCGCGACGCTTTTGTGATCGGCCTCTTCCAGCTGGTGGCGGCGGTGCTCCCGGGCACGTCCCGCTCCGGATCCACCATCCTCGGCGGCCTGATGATCGGTGTGTCGCGCACGATCGCGTCCAAGTTCACCTTCATCATGGCGATCCCGGTCATGGCGGGCGCAAGCCTCCTCAAGATCGTCAAGGCGGGCCTTCACTTCTCGGCTGCCGAGTGGACCCTCCTCGGCGTCGGCATGGTGGTGGCGTTCATCGTATCCATCGTCGTCATTGTTTTCCTGATGAACTACATCAGAAAGCACGACTTCAAGCCGTTCGGCGTCTACAGGATCATCCTGGGAATCGCGGTCCTCGTATATTTTAACTTCCTGAAGGCACCTGTCTACTGAGGAAGGAACGGCCTCGGCCTTCCCGCCGGGCCAAAATATTGAACTTTATGAAAGGCTTCCCTGTCGGATGCGTCCTGGCGCGTCCGGCGGGGATTTTTTGATTGCCGTTTCATGATTCGTCACCCGGATCCCAAGTAATTCGCACTCGGGATCGCGGGCGTTCAGAGGCGCAGAATGATCACAAATTATTTACAAATTCGCAATGAAAGGGAGTTGACATCCAAATAAGCGAGTGCTATTTTATACAGGAAAGGTGTTAGCACTCAACCGAGTCGAGTGCTAATAACATGGACCGGACAAGAGTCGGTCGTATATAACAATGTTTTCCGGTTTCGATAAAGTGAGGGAATTATGGAACTGCAGGATCGCAAGATGAAAATATTGCAGGCCATCATCCGAAACTACCTGGAGACCGGCGAACCGGTAGGAAGCAGGACGATCTCCAAATACACTGATTTAAAGCTGAGCAGCGCGACGATCCGAAATGAGATGGCAGATCTCGAAGAGATGGGCCTTATCATGCAGCCGCACACCTCAGCGGGGCGCATTCCGACAGATGCCGGTTACCGGCTGTATGTGGACAACATGCTCAGCTCGGAGCGCCGTCAGGTAGATGAGATGAAGAGTGTGCTCCTCGAGAAGCAGGACCGGCTGGAGAACCTTCTGCAGCAGGTCGCGAAGCTCCTCGCGACGAACACCAATTACGCTTCGATGATCTCTTCTCCGATGGTGAGACAGAACAAGATCAAGTTCATTCAGCTGTCACAGGTGGATGAAGGCAGTATTTTGGCAGTTATCGTGCTCGAGGGGAACCTGATCAGGAACCGTGTGATCCATGTCGATCAGCCGCTGGACGCGGAGCAGATGCTGAAGCTCAACATGCTTCTGAACACCAATCTCTGCGGACTGCCGGTCGAGGAGATCACGCTTGGGCTGATCGAGTCCATAAAGCGCGACGCGGGGATCCACACGGAGATCGTGAGCGATGTATTCGACGCCGCGGCGGACATCGTCCGCAGTGAGGATGACCTCAAGATCTACACGAGCGGTGCCAACAACATTTTCCGGTATCCGGAGCTGGCGGACCACCGCAAGGCGAGCGAGATCATCAGTGACTTCGAGGAGAAGCAGGCGCTGACCAGCATCGTCCGGGAGTCGCTCTCCGAGAGCAGCGAGACCGGCATACAGGTCTATATCGGAAACGAGATGCCGGTGAACAGTATGCGGGACTGCAGCGTCGTCACAGCGACCTATGATCTGGGCGACGGCATGAAAGGTACGGTTGGGATCATCGGTCCCAGGAGGATGGATTACGAGAAGGTCGTCGGTGTGCTGAGGCACATCATGAAACAGCTCGATGATCTGTACAAACAGTAGAATGTGAAGGCATCGCGCGGCGAAGGCGGATGACCTGCCCGGACTACTGTATTTTGGCCAAAAAACAGCACCGCTCGGCGAAGAGCGAAAGGAGCGGGCGGAAAGGAATATATGGCAGAAGCTGAGAATAAAATGAATGATAAGGCCTGTGAGGAGCCGGATCTGACAGCGGAAGGCACTGCTGAAGAGGCAGCGCCCGAGGCGGAGAGCGCCGGAGCAGAGGCAGATCCTTCTGATTCCGTGAAGGAAGAAAAGGCGGAAGAAGCAACCGAGGCGGCCGCGGAGGAAGCGGAAGCGGAGGAGCAGAAGCCGGCCGGCAGCAAGGAGAAGCTTCTCTGTGACAAGATCGCAGGGCTTGAGGACAAGGTGAAACGCCAGATGGCGGAGTTCGACAACTTCAGAAAGCGCACTTCCAAGGAGAAGGAGCAGATGTTCTCCATGGGTGAAAAGAGTGTGATCGAGAAGATGCTCCCCGTAGTCGACAACTTCGAGAGAGGGCTCGCGGCCGTCCCCGAAGGCGAGAAGGGCGGCGCCCTGGCAAGCGGCATGGAGATGATCTACAAGCAGCTCATGAAGCAGCTGGAAGATCTGGGTGTAAAGCCGATCGAGGCGGTCGGCAAGGAGTTCGACCCCAACTTCCACAATGCAGTGATGCAGGTGGCAAGTGAGGAGTACGAGAGCGGCATTGTGGCGAAGGAGTTCCAGAAGGGCTACATGTACCACGACACGGTTCTTCGGCACTCGATGGTCGGAGTAGTGCAGTAAGGAAAACAATCCATCATTATATAGATAGCGAAAAGCGCTAAGGAAAGAGAGGAAACAATGAGTAAGATTATCGGTATTGATCTTGGAACAACAAACAGCTGCGTAGCAGTTATGGAAGG
>DLYC01000127.1:3428-3578 GCA_003447895.1 Lachnospiraceae bacterium
TTTACAAAGAACGGCGAGAGACTGGTGGGTGAGCCCGCAAAGCGTCAGGCAGTGACAAACGCTGACAACACGATCGCATCCATTAAGAGAGATATGGGAACAGACCGCGGCCGCACCATCGACGGCAAGAAGTACTCCCCTCAGCAGATC
>DLYC01000029.1 GCA_003447895.1 Lachnospiraceae bacterium
CCCGGGACGTGAAGCCTATCCCGGCGACGTCTTCTACCTGCACTCGAGACTGCTCGAGCGCGCGGCCAAGCTCTCCGATGAGCTGGGCGGCGGCTCCCTGACAGCCCTTCCCATCATCGAGACCCAGGCGGGCGACGTCTCGGCCTATATCCCGACCAACGTCATCCCCATTACCGACGGTCAGATCTTCCTTGAGACGGAGCTTTTCCACTCAGGAATCATGCCGGCCGTAAACCCCGGTATCTCGGTCTCCCGAGTCGGCGGTAATGCGCAGATCAAGGCAATGAAGAAGGTTGCCGGAACGCTGAAGCTGATCTATTCCCAGTATCGTGAGCTGCAGAGCTTTGCGCAGTTCGGATCGGATCTGGATGCGGATACCAAGGCGAGACTCGCACAGGGCGAACGCATCGTGGAAGTGCTCAAACAGGGCAAATCAGCGCCTGTTCCTGTAGAAAAGCAGGTCGCGATCCTGTATTCCGTCGTAAACGGTATTTTGGCGGATGTACAGGTTGGGGACATTGCGGAATATGAAGAAGGGCTTTACCGCCGCCTGGACCAGGATCCGGATGGCGCGGCAGCCATGAGAACGATCCGTGAGACCGGCGCTCTCGACGCGAATGCGGAGACTCAGCTGAAGGCAGCCCTTACTGCTTATACACAGGAGTTTATAAAGAACAGATAACGGAGGGATAAAGATATGGCAGCTGCCAATATGAAAGCTGTAAAACTCCGGATCAAGAGCGTTCAGAACACAATGCAGATCACCAAAGCCATGCAGTTGGTGGCGGCTTCCAAACTCAGGAAAGCCAAGGAGAAGGCGGATCAGAGCAAACCCTATTTCAAGATCATGAGGGAGACGCTCAAGGATATCGCGGAAGGAAATACCGATTTCCAGTCGCCCTACACCAGGCAGGTCACAAATGACAAATGGCTCTACGTGGTCATCGCAGGTGACAGAGGACTTGCGGGCGGTTATAACGCGAACCTCTTCAAGTTCATGGAAGGCGAGACAAAGGGCAGGGACTATATGGTCCTTCCGATCGGAAAGAAATCGGTGGAACATTTTCGCCAAAGAGGCATCGAACTGTTCACCGAGGAGTATTCGGAAGTGGCAAAGATCAGTGTATCGGACTGCTTCGGGATTGCCAAATTGATCTGTGACGCTTATTCCAAAGGAAAATTCGGACATGTTCTTCTGTGCTATACGGACTTCGTATCGATGATGACACAGACTCCCCGTTCTTCTTCCCTCCTGCCTCTTTCTGACTTCAATGAGGAAGAGGGAGAAGCAGAAGAGAAAAAAGAGCCTGTGCGGGATCTGATTCTTTATGAACCGGACAGTGAAACTGTCTTTAACGCGATCGTGCCGGAATATCTTGCCGGACTCTTGTACACCAGCATTAATGTATCGGTGGCAAGTGAGCTGGCAGCAAGACGGACCGCCATGGAGGCGGCAACGGACAATGCCGGTGAGATGATTGAAAAGCTGAGCCTGTTCTACAACAGGGCAAGGCAGGCAAGCATCACACAGGAGATCACGGAGATCGTGGCCGGCGCAGAAGGGAATTGATACTAAAGGAGTACATATAAATGAGTGAGAAACATACGGGAAAGGTCATACAGGTCACAGGCCCGGTATTGGATATTCGTTTCGGTGAGGGAGAACTGCCCGATCTGCTGAATGCAATAGAGATTACCGTAGACGGCCGCAAACTGATCGCTGAGGTTGCGCAGCAGATCGGTGATGATGTTGTCCGCTGCGTAGCAATGAGTTCCACCGACGGACTGGTGCGCGGTACGGATGCCGTTGATCTGGGAGGCCCTATTACCGTGCCGGTAGGCGATGAGTGCCTGGGGCGTATCTTCAATCTGCTCGGTGAGCCGGTCGACAACCAGCCGGCACCGGTCGTGAAAGAGCGCTGGCCCATCCACCGCCCTGCACCTTCCTTTGAAGACCAGACACCGGCAACGGAAATCTTTGAGACCGGTATCAAAGTCGTCGATCTGATCTGCCCCTATGCAAAGGGCGGCAAGATCGGTCTGTTCGGCGGTGCCGGAGTCGGAAAGACGGTCCTGATCATGGAACTGATCAACAACGTCGCGAAAGCGCACGGCGGTATTTCCGTCTTCACCGGCGTTGGTGAGAGAACCCGTGAGGGAAATGACCTTTACGGAGAAATGAAAGAGAGCGGCGTTATCGATAAGACCGCATTGGTTTACGGTCAGATGAACGAGCCCCCGGGAGCGAGAATGCGTGTCGGACTTTCCGGACTGACAATGGCAGAATACTTCCGCGATGTCAAAAACCAGGACGTCCTTCTGTTCATCGACAATATTTTCCGTTTCACACAGGCAGGTTCCGAGGTGTCGGCGCTTCTTGGACGTATGCCTTCAGCGGTTGGTTATCAGCCCACACTGGCAACGGAGATGGGTGCTCTGCAGGAGAGGATCACTTCTACAAAGCGCGGTTCCATCACATCGGTTCAGGCGGTCTACGTCCCTGCGGATGACTTGACGGACCCTGCACCCGCAACGACATTCACACACCTGGATGCGACAACGGTTCTTTCCCGTGACATCGCGTCCCAGGGAATTTATCCGGCAGTGGATCCCCTGGATTCCACGAGCCGTATCCTGTCCCCCGAAGTCGTCGGACAGGAGCACTATGATATTGCAAGACGTGTACAGCAGGTCCTTCAGCGCTACAAAGAGCTGCAGGATATCATCGCGATCATGGGTATGGATGAACTTTCCGATCAGGATAAGCTCAGTGTCTACAGAGCCAGAAAGATCCAGAACTTCCTGTCCCAGAGTTTCTCCGTCGCAGAACAGTTCACCGGCATGCCCGGCAAGTACGTTCCGCTCAAGGAGACACTCCGCGGCTTCCGCATGATCCTCGATGGTGAGTGTGATGATCTTCCTGAGAGCGCATTCCTGTTCGCGGGCACGATCGATGATGTCTTTGAGAAGGCCAAATAAGTTCACAACTTAAATGAAGGGAGGAAGACGCTATGGCAACCTTCCGATTACAGGTCGTCTCAATGGATGGCCTCGAGTATGACGGAGAGGTGCAAAGGATCAAACTGCGCACCATACACGGTGATCTGGCCATTCTCGCCAGGCATATGAATTATGTGACAGCCATCGGAATGGGCACTGCGACAGTAGTGATGGAAGATGGCACGGAGCGAAAAGCTGCCTGTATTGGCGGAATGCTCTCGATGATGAACAATGTCTGCCGCGTGATTCCCACAACCTGGGAGTGGGGCGAAGATATTGATGTCGAGAGAGC
>DLYC01000008.1:0-12152 GCA_003447895.1 Lachnospiraceae bacterium
CTAAAAAAGGTTCGCGGCCCCACGGGCCGCGAACCGCATTTCACATGATTACATGTGAATGATATTTCTCCATCCTTTCAAGCTCACAGGCGCGTATCGCTTCTTGAGCTCCTTGACCATGCGGCCGTGCGCCGCATCCACGATCAGGACATCGCACTCCCCCGGATCGCTGCCAAACGTGACCGTCCGCGGAGCGCCGACATATCTCCGCAGCTGTTCCAGCATCGCCGTCCGGTTCGCGCCCGCTGTGTAGATCCGGAGGATCTTCTCCCCCTCCTCGCAATCAAACGTGTCAAAATTCGTGCGGCACCGGTCCGCCCACGGCTGCGCCATGAGTTTTTCATGGAGGCGGTCAATATTTTCGCTGTGGTCGATTGCCAGAATATAGACGACGTCCTCCGTGATTTCGGCATTCGTCCGCACGTAGTTGCGGTAAGGGGAGATGCGCTTTTTGCGGTATAGCCTTGCCATGGAAAGATAGGCGCTCTTGGACAGCGCGTGCTCGTAAAGAGGTTCGTGGGGCGCACCGTCGTGATAGGCGTCCTTGACCTCCTCCAGGATCAGGTCCTTGTAGTCCTTGAAGTAGATGACCAGCAGGTTGTCCTGCACCGTGTTGACAAAAAACGGCATTCCTTCGCTGTGCAGGAAGTCCGTGATGAGCCTGACCAGGTCCGGCTCGATCTTCTCCGTCCGGACGTACTTCATCGAGTGGAGGTCATAGAGCACGGCGCCATCCATCGCGATGATTGGCAGCCGGAGGTTGACTTCCGAGAGGATCTCCCTCACCGTTGCGGGGGTCTGCCTGGTCGAGACGGAAAACTGCATGCCTTCATCCAGAAACCGGTTCAGCTCTACTTTGGTATAGCGGGAGAGTTCGCGGTCTTCGCGGAAGAGAACATAGTCAATGCCGGAGACAAACAGCGTCTCCTTGTCACGAACCCTCGGCAGGTGCACCGAGTTGACTACAATGGCAACGCCGACGCCGATAATCGTTTCCAGCGTTCTGTAGAAGACATGGATGTAGGGATTCGCGTCCTCGATGTGGTACATGGCGATGCCCAGGAATACAACCGCCGCAAACAAGGCGTACTGCGCAATCCCCAGAAGGACTGTCGAGTACATCACAAGTCCCGAGAAGATTCCCAGCAAAATATAAAAGAGCACAGTGGTCCTGAAGCTCCCGCCCTCCGGCAGAAGTTCAAAAAACAGAATCGCCGAGCCCCAAAAGGCGCCGATCAGCGTGCCGATGATGCGGTCTTTCCCTTCGCTGAGCATATTGGAAGAGTACGGCTGCACACACTGAAGCGCCGCGATGATTGAATAAAAGGGTTCGCCGCGCATTCCGCGCAGCACATATACGACCATGCAAAGCCATACGGAGACGACGGACCGCATGATGCGCTGCCCCGGAGGGGCGAAATGTGTGAATGGTTTCGTGAAAAAACTGCGAGGGGATTTATTTGACATGGCGGACCTCCGTTTATGGCCGACGCCCGTGGTCAGCAGTCTGCGCTTACACAGATTTTACTGCTTCTATTATACGAAAGTTCGACGCAGTATGTAAACGCAGAGCTGCTCCATACAGGAAATCTGCCAAAACAGAGCCATCCTGTCTTCTTCACAAGAAAGCCGCGCGCCGCAGAAAAGATCAGATTCTCTTCACAAGAAGGGCACGTACCGAGTTCAGCACGCAGATCACCATTACACCGACGTCCGCAAAGATTGCCAGCCACATATTCGCAACGCCCAGCGCGCCCAGAATCAGGCACAGCAGCTTGACGCCGATCGCGAAGTAAATATTCTCGTAGACAATGCGAATGCATTTTCTGGCAATGCGGATCGCTTTCACTATTTTGGCCGGGTCGTCGTCCATAAGGACTACATCCGCCGCTTCGATGGCCGCATCAGAGCCAAGCGCGCCCATTGCTATGCCCAGATCCGCTATGGAGAGAACCGGGGCGTCGTTGATGCCGTCCCCGACAAAAGCAAGTGTCGATGTATTCCTGGCAGACGCGTTTTTCTCAGCCAGCAGTTTCTCGACGATGGCAACCTTGTCCTCCGGCAGAAGTTCCGCATGCACCTCATCGATGCCGACTTTCTGTGCCACACTTTCCGCCATCGACGTAATATCGCCGGTGAGCATCACTGTCTTCACGACACCGTTCTGTTTCATCTCGCGGATCGCGTCTGCGGCCCCGGGCTTGATCTCATCGGAGATCACTATATGGCCAAGGTAAGTGTAGGAAATGCCTTCCGGTACAGAACCGGCTTCAGATGCAGGGCCGCCTTCCTGTTCAGAGCCGCCCTCCTGTACCGGGCCGCCTTCCTGTCCGGAGCCTTCCGCTTTCACAGCTGCACTGCTTCTCGCCACGTACACAACCGTTCCGACACTTCCGCACGCCTCACAGTCGACATTCAGCATCTTCATTAATTTGATATTGCCGGCGGCGACCTTAAAGCCATCCACGGTTGCGATCACGCCCTTCCCGCTGACTTCCTGTACGTCGGTCACACGGCTTATGTCGGGTTCTTTGCCGGCAGCTGCCGGGGAAGTGCCCGAAATAGGAATTCCTGCCGCACCGCTGACATCGCCGGCCGCTGATTTTGAAACTGATGCCGTGCCGCCTGCTTCGCCTGTGCCCGCAGGTACTGCACTGCACGCCTCATAGGCGCGCCGGATACTCGATGCAATAGGGTGTGTGGAATGGCTCTCTGCCAAAAAGGCGAGTTCGAGAATCTGCGCGGCGTCCATATTTTGGTCCTGCCTGTCGTGTACCGCCGTCACCTCGAAATTGCCCTTTGTGATCGTCCCGGTCTTGTCGAGCACGATGTACCTGACGTTTGCGAGCGTCTCCATGAAGTTGGATCCCTTGATGAGGATACCCTCGCTGCTCGCGCCGCCAATGCCGCCGAAAAACGACAGCGGAATGCTGACCACGATCGCGCAGGGACAGCTGATGACCAGGAAGGTGAGGGCCCTGTAGATCCAGTCGGACCAAAGCGCCCAGTCAGACTCCTTATGCAATACCAGAATATTGACAAGCGGGCCGAGGATCGCCAGAGCCAGCGCGCCGTAACACACCGCCGGTGTGTACCATCTGGCAAACTTGGAGATAAACTGCTCGGACTTGGCTTTGCGCTCGCCGGCGTTCTCGACAAGCTCCAGGATTTTCGAAGCCGTCGACTCATCAAACTCCTTGGTCGTCTCGACACGCAGAAGTCCCGACATGTTCACGGAACCGCTTATGATCTCGTCGCCCGGCTTTACATCTCTGGGCAGGCTCTCGCCGGTCAGCGCGCTGGTGTTGAGCGAGGACATTCCCTCCACCACAACACCGTCGATCGGAACCTTTTCGCCCGGCCTGATCACAATGATGCTGCCGACCTCAACCTCGTCGGGGTCCACTTTTTCCACTTCGCCGTCCTGCTCGAGATTCGCGTAATCGGGCCGTATATCCATCAGCTCGCTGATACTGCGCCTGCTCTTGCCGACGGCTATACTTTGGAAGAGTTCTCCAATCTGGTAAAACAGCATGACCGCCACGGCCTCCGTATACTCCCCCAGGATCATCGCGCCGATCGTCGCCACCGCCATCAGAAAGCACTCGTCAAAAACCTGATGATTCAGGATTCCCTTCCACGCCTTCCGCAAAACATCATAGCCGACAGTCAGATACGGCACCATAAACAGAGCAAAACGCAGTACCGGATACTCCTCCAGTGGGAGCAGGTACAGCACTATAAGCATAACTGCTGCCGCGATGACACGCAGCAGCAGGTTCTTTTGTTTCTTAGTCAGGTTGTTGATCTTGATATCCATATCTCTATTCCTCTTGCAGGAACTGATCTCTCCGGAATTTCCCGGATTTCTGCACCCCGCGCCGGAAGATTACAGGTAAATCTCCATGTCGTCTTCGATTTTCTTGCAGTTGCTTCTCACCTGCTGCATAACTGCTGCCGGATCAGCTCCGTCTTCAAACTCCACCTTCATCTTGAGAGCCATAAAGTTCACAGTCGCATCCTTGACGCCTGCGGTCTTCTTCGCCACATCCTCCATCTTGTTTGCACAGTTCGCGCAGTCAACTTCAATCTTATAAGACTTTTTCATTTCGGTCCCCTTTCCGCATTTCGCCTTTTCCCGGCGCAATTTCTGCCTCGGAGATGCGCCTTCTTCCCGGCGCAGCTCCTAAAAATGCGCTCCTCGTTGTGAGCGCATTTTTTATTCATTGATGTGCTCCAATCCCATTGCAATAATGGTCCTTACGTGTTCATCCGCCAGATAATAGATAATCTGCTTGCCCTCACGCCGCCCATTCACAAGTCCTGCCTGCTTGAGCAGCCGCAGCTGATGGGAAATGGCGGACTGTGTCATATTGAGCGACTCCGCGAGATCACACACACAGATATCCGCCTCAAAAAGCGCGAATAATATGCGGATCCTTGTGGAATCACCAAAAGCCTTGAACAACTCGGCAAGATCATACAGCTCGTCCTCTGACGGCATATTCTCATTGACGTACTGAACCTTGTCTGCGTGGACTTCCTTCTCCTCACAGCACGGCGCTTCCGCCACTGCATACATTTTCTCAGCTTTCATGAAATACCTTCCTGTTGATTCAAAAAGTTGTTTCTTCAAACATATGAGCATTTATTCATATGTTTGGTTATATAATATTCCTGTTTTACGATTCTGTCAACCATTATTTCCGAAGGATTCCGGTTCCTCCCTTCCGTTTCCCGTAATAATCGCATTATTTTTACGTCATTTACAACGCCAAACCGTGTATTATGAAAAAAAGACTGCAAAACGAGCCGCCGCGGCCCTCAAAAGCGAAAACAGGCCGCCGGCTGTCAAACCAATCCAACTATCACAGAAAAGGAGGTGTACACATGGGTGGAAAGCCTTTTCCGGACGGCAAAGATCCGGATTGTTTCTGGCAGAAGCATAGCAGATGCCTTTTAGTCGCTGCCCTCGCTCTTCTGATTGGAACAGCAGTCGCAGCGGTCGTGTACAGCTCTCTGTCGAAGCGGAACGCGATCGATCATATCAGTGCTGTTTATGACGGATCGACCAAGTCCGGCACTGTACTGGATTCGGACAACAGCGGGTTCACTGTGACTGCTTACTATAAGGACGGGCGTGAAGAGATTGTCACGGGCTGGACCATAGAAGAGCCGCAGACGCTGACTGACGCGGAAAAGAGTACCGTGACGATCACTTACCGAAAAGTAAGCACGCAGTGCGAAGTGCAGTGCACCACCGGACTGATCCGATCGATCACTGCCGAGTACGACGGTGATACGGGCGCCGGGACAGAAATCTCTGATGACAATCCGGGGATCCATGTCTACGGGATACAGGACGGAGGCCGGAAAGTGCCGCTTCAGGACGGTTGGCATGTCGTAAATCCCACGATCCTCAAGAAAGATACTCTTTCAAGGGTCGAAGTTTCTTACGGCGAACTGACCTGCTCTCTTTCCATTCAGTGCACGACGAAATCGATCTCCCGCCTGGCGGCCGCCTACACCGGCAGCACGGAGGAGGGGACTGTCCTGTCCGCCGGCTGTGAGGGCCTCACCGTCACCGCCACCTACGCGGACGGAACTTCGGAGGATGTCTCCGGCTGGACGCTGGCCGAGTCGTTCACGATGGAACCCAAGACGCGCTATCTTTTGGAAATTCATTATGAGGACAGCGTGTGCACGCTGGAAGTCTTCTGCACGACGCCCACCCGCGAGGAATTCATGAGCGGGTGCATTCCTTCGACGTACTTCTCGCTGTACCACAATCCGGGCAAGTCGGCCGGTGTCAACGTCGCTGCGGAAGGCATCATTGCGGGCCGGCAGCTCCGGGACGACGGCTCTGTCAAAATATACCTCGAAATGAACGGCGACTTCCTGGGCATCACAAAAGGAATCCTCTGCGCGGTCTACTCCAGCACGCTGCACGGAAATCTTCCGGAGGACGGGACCCATGTTGTCGTCTACGGGATGTACAAAGGTGTCTCCGAGGAGACTTACGGAGAGGAGACGAAGGGCATGCCGCTTATGGACGCGGAATATGTCCTCGCCGAGTAGGTCTCCCGCCCCTGCGCAGGAAACGACTGATGACTGCCGGTCTCCCGCCCCTGCGCAGAAACGACCGGCAACTGCCGAAATCCCAGCAGACTCCAAAAAAAGCTGTGCTCTCAGAGCACAGCTTTTTTAAATTCCTGTATTCTTTCTTTGATTTCCCGGTAGAAGGAAGAGGCGTTTTTCCCGCTGCCGCAGGGTGTCATGTAGAAGGTGCGCAGGAAATATATATTCAGGTTTCTTTGGACCTCCTCTGAGGGCTCCGCCGCGATTCGGGCCTTCAGGGACCGCAGGAGGGAGCGCCACTCTGCCTTAAAGTTCTCGTAGGCGGGCAGGTCGGAAATGCCGAGCCACTTGTCGATGCGGGTTTTGGCAAGATTTCCTTTTTCGCAGCCGCCTTCGACGACGAAGTAGGAAATTTTTCCGTCGTCAAATTGTCTGCCGAGGGGAAAGAGCCTGCAGATTCCGGGACGGAAAGCGTGAATGGCACACCGCCCGTCCTCCCCGAGGAAGGAACAGCTCTCTTCTCCTTTGCGCATCGCAAGATGAGGAAGGATGACGCCTTCCTCTACGTGCAGTTCGATCTGGGTTCCCAGGAGTCCGTCAAACGGCCGTCCCAGGTTTTGTGTCAGCTGCCACACATCGTAGGGATCGAGGACGATCGTATCGCCCATCCCCCTGCAGCATGCGCCGCAGCCGGCGCACTCCGTGCTGGCGATCCTCGCCATATCGTGCGCTCGGTAAAGTCGTCCCGACATAGTCTCTACTGTCCTCTGTCTCCCGTCTCCGGGCATCTTTCCCGGCAATCACTTTCTTCTTGCCAGCAGTTCCTCCAGGTCGTCGTAAGTGTAGTTCAGGAAGCGGTCCAGCGTCTGCTCGATATCCACGTCCTTTTTGAGCGGCGGGTTCAGGAGCCGCTCGCCTCTTGCGACGATCATGCGGGGTTTCCGGAGCGCCCGCAGGCTCTCCAGGGGATTTCCTGCCGTGATCAGAAAATCGGCCGCCTTGCCGGGCTCAATACTGCCTGTCTCCTTCTCAATTCCCGCGATCTTCGCGTTTCCGAGCGTCGCGGTGTGGAGCGCATAGGACTCGGAGACACCGCAGAAGTTGTGGAAGTACTGAAGTTCGCGCCACATGTCATACTGCGTGACGTAGGGGCATCCGCTGTCCGTGCCAAGGCCCACCGGAATTCCTTCTTTGAGCGCGACTCTTGCGCACTCAATGATTCCGCGGAGCACCACGCCGGCATTGTAGCGGTCCATGGGACGAACGTGTGTCTTCACAATGTCCAGGAGCGCCAAAGGAATTACCGGGGAGATGGTTGTGACGAGGCTTGCGCCTCTTTCATGGAAGAGCTGAATCATCTCCTCATTCGGCATTGCGCCGTGCTCGATGGTGTCTACACCGCCGCGGAGCGCCGCCAGAACGCCTTCCGTGCTCTCTGCGTGCGCCGCAACGGGAAGTCCCAGCTTGTGGGCCCTGTCGCAGGCCGCCTCAATGATGTCCGGGGACATCTTGAGCACGCCGGGCTCGCCCTCTCTCTCCGCATCCATAATGCCGCCGGTGACCATGAGTTTGATGAGATCCGGTCGGTCCTTCGCTATTTTGTCAACGTACTGAGCCGCTTCTTCGGCAAAATATACCGGATACGCAAGGGATCCCGCCACATGGCCTCCGGGCACCGAGATTCCGGTGTTGGAAGTCAGAATGCGCGGTCCGGCCATGGCCGTTCCCGCTGTGCCGCCACGAAGAAGCGCGCTGATCCCGTCAGGCATGCCGGGGCCCATGGGAATTCGGGTCATCCCGGTCCTTGCCGCGCGAACGGCACCCTGCAGGCCGCCGGGCTTTTTCAAACCGCCGGTTCCGTTCTTCGCTCTCCTTCGGACGCCCTCCTCGATCTCATTTCTGATCCGGCCGTCGAAGTTGGAAATCCCGCCCACCGTGCGGATCGTTGTGACGCCGCTCTCAAGCTGCGTGTAGGCGTAGCCTCTGACCATAGAACAGACGATTTCCCTTGTGACGGGATTGGAGGTCGCAAGCTTTACCAGGCGGACATAGTCCTCGGGCTCTTTCTTTTTGCCGGAGGGCTTTCCTCCGGAATTTAAGTGTACGTGGAGATTGATAAGACCCGGCATCAGATAGCATCCGTTCAGGCTCACGATCTCACAGTCCGAGGGAAGAAGGCCTCCCGCAGGCAGAATGTCTGTGATCCTGCCGTTCTCTACGACCACAGTCTCACCCTTCCTGGGCGTCATATCCTTTGTGCCGTCCAATATGATTCCGTCTTTATACGCAGTTTTCATAGCAACCCTTTCCGATCATTTTAAAAGCAGAGATAGGAACTGTTCAGCCTCCGTGCGCTGAATAATTACCATATACTACAATACCACAAATCTTCATTGCCGTGTGAAAGAATACCGCTGGAATCCCCGGATGCCGGTATACAAGAAATAAAGCCCCATTCCGGACCTTTTGCCTCAGAACAGAGCTTCATTTCTTAGGGGATGTTAATAATGTATAGGGGGGTAATTGATATTGTTGTCAGCTTCCTGCTGACAGATGTTATCTTACCCTAATCATCGCTGATATAACAGTCTCATATTTGACCCTGATTAGGTCATTTTTGACTTTTTTCTGACCGGAAAGCATCGAAAATGTCGAATTTACTGCGCCGGTCAGACAGACTGCCCCTGATCAGCGGTTTCTGCGGATCAGATCGCGGATCAGATCGCGGATCAGAAGAGACCTGTGATCTTTCCGTTCTCGTCGACGTCGATCTTGGTCGCCGCGGGGACCTTCGGAAGGCCGGGCATGGTCATGATGTCTCCGGTCAGGGCTACGACAAATCCTGCGCCCGCCGAGATCTTGACGCCTCGGACTGTGATGTCGAAGTCCTTGGGAGCGCCGAGCTTCTTGGGATCATCCGTGAGGCTGTACTGTGTTTTGGCAACGCAGATCGGGCAGTTGCCAAAGCCGATCGCCTCGAGCTGTTTGGCCTGCTTGGCCGCGTCAGCGGTCATCACAACGCCGCGCGCGCCGTAGATCTTAGTCGCGATCTGGTTGAGCTTGTCCTCGATCGTTCCGTCCAGTTCATAGGAGAAGCGGAAATCGGAGGGCTCTTCCACAAGGCGGATGATCTCTTCCGCGAGTGCCTTTCCGCCTTCGCCGCCCTTGGCCCATACCTGGGAGAGGACAACGTTGACGCCGAGCTCTTTGCACTTATCCTCAACGAGCTTGACTTCCGCCGCTGTGTCGGTGGGGAACTCGTTGATCGCGACTACGCAGGGAAGACCGTATACGTCGCGGATGTTGCTGACGTGCTTGAGAAGGTTGGGAAGTCCCTTCTCGAGAGCCTCGAGGTTCTCCTGGCCGAGGTCTGCCTTGGCGACGCCGCCGTTGTACTTGAGGCTTCGCACGGTGGAGACGATAACTACCGCGTTGGGGCGAAGGCCCGCCATGCGGCACTTGATGTCCAGGAACTTCTCAGCACCGAGGTCCGCGCCGAATCCCGCCTCTGTGACAGCGTAGTCGGCCAGCTTCAGGGCCATCTTGGTGGCGGTCACGGAGTTGCAGCCGTGCGCGATGTTGGCGAAGGGTCCGCCGTGGACGATCGCGGGGACATGCTCCAGCGTCTGGACCAGGTTGGGCTTCAGCGCATCCTTGAGGAGTGCCGCCATAGCGCCCTGTGCGTGCAGGTCGCCTGCGGTGACGGGCTTCTGCTCGCTGACCTTTCCGTATGTGTAGCCGATGATGATCCTGGAGAGTCTCTCCTTGAGATCATTGATGTCGCTTGCAAGGCAGAGAACCGCCATGATCTCGGAGGCAACCGTGATATCGTAGCCGTCCTCACGGGGCGTTCCGTTTACTCTTCCGCCAAGGCCGTCCACTACAAAGCGGAGCTGGCGGTCATTCATATCCACGCATCTCTTCCAGGTGATCTTGCGGGGGTCGATGTTCAGCTCATTTCCCTGATAGATGTGGTTGTCGATCATCGCCGCGAGAAGGTTGTTGGCTGCGCCGATCGCATGGAAGTCTCCTGTGAAGTGAAGGTTGATGTCCTCCATGGGGACAACCTGGGCATAGCCGCCGCCTGCCGCGCCGCCCTTGATGCCGAATACCGGTCCGAGGGAGGGCTCACGGAGCGCTACCATAACTTTCTTTCCGAGTTTCTGAAGGCCGTCGGCAAGACCGATGGTCGTTGTGGTCTTTCCCTCGCCCGCGGGTGTGGGATTCATCGCCGTCACAAGGATCAGCTTTCCGTCTTTTCTGTCGGAGTCCTTCAGAAGCTTGTAGTCGATCTTGGCCTTGTACTTTCCGTACTGCTCAAGATACTCGTCATCGATCCCTGCCTTGGCCGCGATCTCTGTGATCGGGAGCATCTGACATTCCTGTGCAATTTCAATATCTCTCTTGTAGCCCATTCTCTGATTCCTTTCTTTTTTTCCGGAGCGAATTTACCTGCCCGCTTTCTGTTTCCTGCTTCAGCCTGTTCAGCGTCCGCCTCACTGACTGTTCGCGTCTTCACTTCCTGACAGTAACAAAAAGGGCAGTACCGGTAATATTGCTTGTTCTGCTCAACTACCAACTACTGCCCAGACGGTCGACTTTCCTGATATCCGGCTCCCATGTGGTACTCCACAAACCCGTCAGTAACCCGGATACGTTTCACTTTTTTTACTTACTTCAGCATCCCGAATGCGAACCATTGGGGATGCGGGACGATGAATTATTCACTCTTGCCGCCATGCCCGCGCAGAGGGCACAAGCAAGGGCATGAAGAAGACGCGCTTTGCGCGGCTTCAATCAATGCGAACCTCCTTTTTTGAGCATTGATTTGCGAGCCTCGTTGTGCGAGCATTTTTTCACTCTTACCTCCTTGTCGAAGCGCTTTGCGCTGAGACACGCGAGGCGAATCTCAAATTCGCCGATGCGATCTCGCAAGGTTTGCGGCACTTCGACGCAAACCTTGTGAGTGAAAAATCAGCTCATCAGAGTGATTTTTCACTCTTTTCATATCAGATAGATGAATTTCTGTCAACCCCCGAAGTTGTTCAGTTGCCGCATTGTACGAAATCTCATACATCCGGGCCCGCGCTGCCGGGCCGGGCTGTTTGTTCAGTGCGCCTCCGCACTTTGAACCGCATTCTGCCGGCCGTCGGATTCCTTCTTTTCTACAGGCTGTCTCGGAACCGTCCTGATCCTGCTGCCGTACTTTTCCACCGCTCTCGAATACTGCTCATTGAACTTCTCATCCTTGCCGGAGCGAAGCGCTGTAAAGTAATTGTGCTCATTGTCCGCAAGGTCAGGATTTACGCGCACAAGGATGGCTTCGCCGATGTTCGTGCTCACGTCCGCAATACGCTTTAAGTCAGACATCAGATTCTCGAAGTTGGAATCGGCGAAAATATCGCACTCCCCTCTTCCCATCCTGTCCAGGTGATGTCTCTTGAGCTTTAACACCAGTTCACTGGCCAGCTCCTGCAGGGGCTCAATACTGAACGCTGATTCCGTATCGCGCCGCTCAAACGCCTTGTCCACATCGTCCAGGATCTCGTCGAGAAGATCCGTGAGCACACCGATCTCCGACATCGCAGCCGGCGTGAAGTGCCTGTTGTTTTTGTTCAGGATCTTCGCGTTGTCCGCAATATTGACGGCATGGTCGCCAAGACGCTCAAACTCCGTCACGACCTTGTAGTACTCATTCAGGATCGCGGCGTTTGCCTCGTCATGAATGTGGGGAAGGAATTCCACGATGTAGCGGCTGATCTGGTCGGTCATAAGATCAATGTTGTCCTCTTCCGCCATGATCTCGTTATAGACGCCGTCATCGTAGTTGTCCAAAAGAGTGACCGCTTTGTCAATATTCTGCCTCGCCGCTCTGAACTGCGCGAGGAGAATGTCATAGATACTGCGGAGCGCCAGCGCCGGCGTGTTGAAAAACATGGGGTTTAGCGCTTCGAGCTTGTCCTGGTACTTGTTTCCCTCCTCGACGACCTTGTCGTCCGGCACGATCCTGCAGCTCATCTTCTCAAAAGCTGTGACAAACGGGAAGAGCAGGATGCTCGCCGCGAGGTTAAAGA
>DLYC01000008.1:12268-13848 GCA_003447895.1 Lachnospiraceae bacterium
CCGAGGGAATGAAGGATGGTCACGCCGATCAGGATCAGGGCCATCTTTCCGATATTAAAGAAAATATTGACAATTCCGACTCTCTTCTGCTCCGCGCCCGCGCCGATAAAGCACACGATACCGGTCGTCACGCTGTCTCCGAGGTAAACGCCGACAATGACCGGGTAGACCGCCTTAAAGGTCAGAACGCCCGAGGCAGAGAAGGCCTGCAGGATACCGATCGTCGCCGACGAACTCTGAAGGACAAACGCCACTGCGGCACCGGTAATATACCCGAGGACCGGGTTGTTGCCAAGGCCGGTAAAGAGGCCCTCTACCATCCCCGACTCCGTGAGGACGTTGACGGCATTCGTCATGTTCATAAGTCCCGAGAAGAGGATTCCGAAGCCGACAGCGATATTTCCCAGCTGGCGGGCATTCTTGCCCTTTCCGGACATGATCATGAATATACCGATGATCAGCGCGATCGGCGCAAGGGAAGACGGCTTGAACAGCTGGAGCCACGAAGTCGCCCCTCCTCCGGCATCCAGGTCCAGAAGACGGATGATCTGGCCGGTGACCGTCGTTCCGACGTTTGCTCCGATAATAATGCCGAGAGACTGGTGGAGCGTCAAAAGACCCGCTCCGACAAGGCCCGAGGTAATGACAATGGTCGCAGTAGAAGACTGAATGATCGCCGTGATTCCAAGTCCCAGCAGAAAAGCCTTGAACTGGTTGTTGGTGACTGATTCCATTGCCTTTTTAAGTGTTCCGGAGGAACTCTCTTTAAGGCCGTCTCCCATCAGCCGCATGCCGTACAGGAACATAGCAAGACCGCCGAATAGTGTCAGGAAATCAAATATACTCATTTATTAACCCTTTTATTGATTTACAAAGCATCCTAACTTTTGATTCTATGCATTAACTCCGAGAATTGCAATGAGCAAAACGCCTAAAATAACCAGGATTCCCAAACATGTCATCAGCAACGCGAACGTAAAATTGCGGATTATGGGCGAAGCCGCCTCCGCCGTGCCCTCCCGCAGCATACGCAGCCGGCTGAGCTGTCCGACCCCTGTTCTTCGGACCTTTCTCTCCCGCAGCACTGTGCGGCGGATTCCCAGAATCAGGCTGTCGGTACTGACGCTCACGATATAAGCGAGCTTCTCCCATGCGGTGAGGACACCCTTGCAGAAAGGCGTCAGGATCCGGTTCTCTCCGAACACGGACGCGGCCGCGATCATGACTGCCGGGATCCACTTTGTCAGGGCGGGCCTGTAGAGCCCTTCCTCCAGATCCAGCTTTTCCGGCCAGAGGTTTACGTAGGAGTCCTCCCTCAGAAGGACGCGCCGGACAAACAGAAGATATACGGCGGCGCCGATCACAAGTGAGATCATGCTCCCCTTCAGGTTTTCAAACGTGAAGGCGGAAAATTCCATAATCGCCTCATTTCCCAGGGCAAACGCGATCAGGCGCTTCGTCACGGGAGGCACGCCGAGGATGACCATAAAAGCGGAGGATCCCAGAATCGCCGCCGTGCTCACAGGATTCATGCACCGGTCCGAGCTGTCAAAATCCCGCTGCCGGTCCGCGTCGCGGTT
>DLYC01000129.1:0-317 GCA_003447895.1 Lachnospiraceae bacterium
CGCATACGGATCTCGCGGCAGAGCAGTTCTATGTAGTCTTCTCTTTCTTCTGCGCAGGCCGGTCCCGACAAAAAATCACAATACCTGCACTTCCGCTCACAAAAAGGGAAGTGCAGGTAAAGGGAGACCGGTCCGCGGTGAATCTTTTCGTTCATCGCTTGTCCGTCCTGTCAGTTTCCTGAATCAAGTTTGAGTACGTTCATGAAGGCTTCCTTCGGAATCTCTACGTTTCCGACGATCTGCATTCTCTTCTTTCCTTCTTTCTGCTTCTCCAGCAGTTTCTTCTTTCGGGAAATGTCGCCGCCGTAGCACTTGGC
>DLYC01000129.1:392-10412 GCA_003447895.1 Lachnospiraceae bacterium
ACGTCTTTGCGCAGCTGGCGCACTGTCTCTCGGGCGATGACGCGTCCGCCCACCGCTGCCTGGATCGGCACGTCGAAGAGCTGTCTCGGGATCTCTTCTTTGAGCTTCTCGCACATCTTGCGGCCGCGGTCGTAGGCGCCCGCCGCATGGACGATGAAGGAAAGTGCGTCGACGGGTTCCTTATTCACAAGGATGTCCATCTTGACCAGTTCGCTGGTCTCGTATCCCTTGAGGTCGTAGTCGAAGGAAGCATAGCCTCTGGACCTGGACTTGAGGGCGTCGAAGAAGTCGTAAATGATCTCGTTGAGCGGCAGCTCATATTTGAGGATCGCGCGGGTCTCCTCGATGTATTCGGTGTCCAGATAGCGGCCGCGCCGTTCCTGGCACAGCTGCATGATGGAGCCGATAAACTCGGTGGTCACCATGATCTCGGCGCTTACGATGGGTTCCTCCATGTGCTCGATTTTGGCAGGATCGGGGAGGTTGGAGGGGTTGGTCAGCTCGATCATGGTCCCGTCCGTCTTGTAGACTTTATAGACAACGCCGGGCGCGGTCGAGATCAGGTCCAGGTCGTACTCCCTCTCGAGGCGCTCCAGGATGACTTCCATGTGAAGAAGTCCCAGGAAGCCGCAGCGGAAGCCGAATCCAAGGGCCAGTGAGGTCTCCGGCTCGAAGAACAGCGACGCGTCGTTGAGCTGGAGCTTTTCCAGCGCGTCCCTGAGGTCCGGATACTTGGCGCTGTCCTGGGGATAGAGACCGCAGTAGACCATGGGCTGTGCCTTTTTATAGCCGGGCATGGGCTCTTTGCAGGGCCTTTGGTCCTCTGTGACCGTGTCGCCCACGCGGGCGTCCTTGATGTTTTTGATCGACGCGGTGAAGTAGCCGACCTGTCCTGCCGCCAGTTCGTCGCATGGGATGAACTGTCCGGGGCCAAAATATCCCACTTCCACCACTTCTGCCGTCGCGCCGGTCGCCATCATGCGTACGGGCATTCCTTTTCGGATCACGCCGTCGACAATACGGCAGAACACGATGACGCCGCGGTAAGAGTCGTACAGGGAGTCGAAGATCAGGGCCTTGAGAGGGGCTTCGGCATCCCCCTGCGGGGCCGGGATTTTGGCGACGACCGCTTCGAGAACGTCCTCGATGCCGATTCCCTGCTTGGCGCTGATGAGGGGCGCGTCCTCCGCTTCAATGCCGATCACGTCCTCGATCTCGTGTTTGACTTCCTCGGGCATGGCGCTGGGGAGGTCGATCTTGTTGATCACGGGAAAGACGTCCAGATTGTGCTCGAGGGCCAGATACACGTTGGCGAGTGTCTGGGCCTGGATGCCCTGGGTGGCGTCCACCACAAGGATTGCGCCGTCGCAGGCAGCCAGGGAGCGGCTGACCTCATAGTTGAAGTCGACGTGTCCGGGTGTGTCGATGAGGTTGAAGATGTACTCCACGCCGTCCTTCGCTTTGTAGACCAGGCGGACCGCCTGGCTCTTGATCGTGATCCCGCGCTCCCTCTCCAGATCCATGTTGTCGAGGACCTGGTCCTGCATCTCGCGGCTGGTCAGAAGGCCTGTCCTTTCGATCATGCGGTCCGCCAGTGTGGACTTTCCGTGATCGATGTGGGCCACTATGCAGAAATTGCGGGTTCTCTCCCGGATACTGTCGTAATGATTTGAAGCCATATATGTCCTGTAATCCTTTCCTGATAATCAGCTGTTTTCGTTTATGTAGATCTGGACGCGGCTCTGGATGACGCCCGCCACATCTTCCGCCGTCTTCTGACCTGCGAAAAAGGCGGCTGACTCCTCGGCTATGATATTTTGAACATTCGCGTCGTAGTAAGCCTCGCTGTCAAGTCCCTTCAGGAAGCTGTACATCTGGTCCACTTCCGCGTCTGTGATCCTGGGAAGCGCGATGTCTTCGCCGCCGATGTTGACGATGATGTGGTCCTCCACCTGATTTCCGTTCTCATCTTCGTAGTAGAGGGGCTCCATCGCCTTGTTGGAGAGCTGGTCGAGGGCGCTGATGCTGACCGGCCAGTACATCTCGATGCTGTTCTGGTAATCGTCGAGCAGGAACCTCCGCACAAAGCTCCAGCAGGCGTCCTTCTCCGCGGATCCCGCGTTGATCGCGATCTGAAGCTGCGGGAAGATGGCTGCCTTTCCGGGCGTCTGGGAAGGGAAGCCCGCCAGGGTGATGTCCGTTCCGAATACGCCGTAACGAAGGTAGACATACTCGTCAAACGCGCCGATGGAATCTCTGTAGAACTGGGACTTGCCGCTTCTGTAATCCGCGGAAGTGTCCTCCTGGTTGTTCTCGTCGATCTTCTCCGGGAACTGCGCGATAAACTCAAGGAGCTTGATGAACTCGGGGGAGTCGAATTTGCACGAAGACTGGTCCCAATCGATGAACTGGGATCCGCAGAGCTCCATCGCCAGATACATGATGTCTTCTCTTGTGGCAACGCCGAACATTCTGGCCGGGTCCGCGCCCTTCCTGGCGACCAGCTCATTGGCCGCGTCCAGTGTAAAGGCAGATCCGTCTCCGATATCCTCGGTCTTTCCGGTCACAACGCTGGCATAGAAGGAGGGTACGATCGCGTAGGTCTTTCCGTCTGTCTTGAAGGCATCCTGAATGTTGGTCAGATACTCCTTCTGCGAGATCTCCTCATCCTTCTCCAGGTAGGGAGTCAGGTCCTCGAAGACGCCCTTGCCAATATAGCTCTTGACGGGCATGGCCGCCGAGAGGATCAGGATATCGGGGGCACTTCCCGATGCGATATCCGTGTTGAGCCTTGTCATTCCCTCGGTGCCGGTCTCGCCGTCATACTGGGAATAGTCGACAATGCTGATCCTCACATCCTTGCTCTGCTTGTTAAACGCAAAGACCTGCTTTCTGACCTCATAGTCCAGATAGTAGCTTCCCAGCGTCAGGGTCTTTCGGTTGGCCACGGTCTCGGGATCGACCTTGGTCAGGACCTGGATCGCATTGGCACCCATAGCGTCCGAGACCACACAGGCGAAGGTTCCCTCATCCGTCTCCGTAAGGCACGGCATAGCCGTAATGTCCATATCGGAATCCACGTAGTCGATCACTTTGACAGCGCCGCTCTCATCGAGATTCATGCCAAAGACCGCGCTGGTCCCGGTCAGATAGAAGTCATAGGTCTTTCCGGGGAAAATAGAGACCATGCCGGCTTCACCGGGAATCGGATAGTGGGTTCCGAGCGCGCCGGTCTCCATGTCGACCTTGGTGAGCCCCTCTCCCTTGCTTCCCGCTGTCAGAATGACCGCTGTGCCGTCCTTCGTGACATAAGGCGTGCAGCCGACCGCTTCCTCCTCCGTGCTGAGCATCTTGACAAAGGATCCGTCCTCCTTGCTGTACAGTTCCAGTCCCTTGGAACTTCCCACCAGGATTCCGTTGTCGCTGTACGCGATCGAGTTGATATAATAGTCCGAATTTGCGTCATCGCCCGCGTTGGCCGCGGCGCTCCAGAGCTGCTGCCCGTCCACAGTCATGCAGGTCAAAACATAGACAGCCTCTCCGTTCTCCTGGGAAGCGCCGTCCGTTTCCTCTACATCGCCCACTGTGAGTTCCTCTTCTCCGTCATAGGAGGAGGGGTCATCCTGAACCTCGTCCTGAGGGGACGTGATGCCGTCGGACGCTTCCTCTCCCGCTTCATCCTGAGGGGACTCTTCTCCCTCGGAGATGAACTCTTCAACTTCTTCACCGGGGCCGTACTCGGGCTCTTCTTCCGGCGCTGCGCTTGTGGGGCCTGCGGACGCATCCTCTGTATCCGCTGTGGGGCCCTCTCCGGGGGCGGTCATGTCCTCCTCTTCCACTGCGGAGCCCGGGCCTCCCGGAACTTCCTCCGTCGTAAAGGAATCCATGTCGTCGGATCCCGAGACCACGACATCCTCAGGGGGCACGTCGGAAGCCGTCTCCGGATCCTGCGTGCTTCCGGTCTGCGCGGCTCCGATCGAATCCGCGTCATAAGACAGGCCCGCGATGTAGAAATTGCCGTCGGAACCCACACTTGACGTGATCACATCCTCCATTCCGCCCATCAGGGTCGTGTACTGAAGGTCTGTTCCGTCGGGGTTAAAGCTCATGATCACACGGCTTCCGGTAAATGAATCGCCAAAATAAAAGCCTGTGGCATACAGCCTTCCATCCTTATAGACAAGGTTGTCAATGGACAGGTCGCTCAGTTCACCCGCCTGGTCTTCCAGGATCACCTGCTCCGCGCTGTAGATACAATCTGTCGCCGCCGCTGTTTCTGTGCCGTCCGAAGGCAAACTGCTCTCAGCGCTTCCTCCGCTGCTGCCACCACAGGCTGACAGGGTCAGAACCAGAGTCGCTGCTGTGAACAGGCTGATCATCTTCTTTAGTCGTTTCATTTACTACCGCCTTTCTGTTTTCCGGAATTTTCTCAAAGGGGATCCGCTCTCTCTGCTCAAGGAGGGCAGGGCCCGTCTGTTCCCGGAGTCCGTCCCGATCGTCGCGCGCATCCGTCCCGCCGGGAGTCGTGCCCGGCGCGCTCTTCGCGCTCTGATCACTTCTATTGCCCTTCACAGGGCTTTCACCGTCTGTCCCTTCTTCGTCCCTTTCCCGGTAGTACTCGGGATACCGCTTTCGGGACTGGCTCTCATAAATCGCGTCCTGCAGATGGTAAAAACCACTGAGGAGCGTCCATGTCTTGTGTCTGTACCAGTGGATCAGCATCAGAAGAAGGAGAAATACCGTCATCAGGATCAGCATACCCTCTGCCAGAAGCAGGGCTGCGAAGATCGTCTCCCATCCGATCGCCGCGTTTTCCCAGTACGGGTAACGGACGCTCTCTGTCCTCATGCCGAGAAGGGCAAAATCCCGCAGGTCGTTTAAAAGATTGCGAAATCCGAACCGGTTCGTGTTGTCGACGACGATCGCGCCGCTGTCCTCTCCGAGAGATTTGGCAAGGACAGAAGCCGCGTATCCTTCCACCGGATCCGGCATCACGATCTCGTACGTGGTGATCTTTCCCGTATCCTTGAAGGAAGTGTTGGCTGTTCCCACATTTTCTGATTTCTGGTCGTCATCTTTCGTTCCGGGGCTGCCTTCATTTGCGCCGTCTCCGGATCTGCCGTCGCTTCCTATTCCGTCACTGCTGCCGGAATAGGACGTTCCGCTGCCGGAGCCGGAGGTCGTATCTCCGCTGCCGGAACCCGAAGTGCTGTCTCCGCTTCCGGAGCCTGAATTCGTATCTCCGCTGTCGGACCCGGAAGACGTGTCTCCTCCCTGGTCGTCCGATCCGGAATCCTCCTCAACTTCGACGGGCGCGTCACTGGCTGTCGCGGTGGCCGGAACTGTGCCGGGCCGCCTGCTGATCGTGCCCGTCCCGCTCTCTGCCTCGCCGCCTTCATTGCCGTACTGGACAAGGGTCTTGTACTGGACAAAGACAAGGTACTCCGCGAGCCCCGCTTTTTCATAGAGGCTCCCTTCCTCCTTGGCGAATACGCCGGCGATGCGAAGGAACTGGTCCTGTACTCTCACCGTTCTTCCGATCACATTGAAGGCGCCGAAGAGTTTCCAGGCGGTCTCCCGGTCCAAAAGGATCTCGTCCTTCATCAAAGAGTCCGATTGGTAGTAGGAACCGGTCGTCATCGTGAGCGGATGGAAGGTGAAGAAGGCGCCGCCCGTGCCGACAGCCTCTGCCGTGACCGATTTACTGCCCGCCGTGAGCGTAAGGCTCCCGGTTCCGCTGTAGCAGTCCTGCCAGAGCCTCGCGTCAGGGCCGTCTGCCGTAAGCTTGATCGAGTCCTGGGCCAGGGTCGTGTTGATCTGGTATTCGAGCTCCTTGATATCGGGCTCCTTCATCGCCTCTTCCTGAGGGAGAAAGGCGCTCACCTGCGCGCTTCTTTGCTCCGACCCCCAGCGGGAGGCCTCCATCTGATCGTAGAATTTGGACGCTCTCCACAGGCGGAACACGTGGATTCCCGCAGCCAGAAGGAGCAGGAAGACACATACCTTGAGCGCTGTCTTTTTCCAGGGCGTGATCCCCCTTCTGCGCTTTCGCCTTTTTCTGCTCACTGCTGCACATCCTCCGAAAGCCGAACCTGCATGCCGGCCGAGACCGGTTTGGTCGCCGTCGTGATGACGTATTCGTATCCGCTCAGCGCACCGGAGATCGCTGTCAGAAGCTCATCGCTGTCGAGAACCTGTACATCCACCCGGGTCGCAATATAGCGGTTCCCCAGAGGGCTCTCCTTGCTGCTCACGATCAGGATGAACTTTCCGTTATTGTCTTCTCTCACGGCGCTGTTGGGCACTGTGAGGTCATAGGTCTTGGAATTGGCCCCGACGCTTAACTGCACGTTGTCGCCGGCCTCCACTTCGGGACTCTGGATCTCAAATTTGAGGATCCTCGATCCGGCGGTATCGCTCGGGTCAGGGGCAATGTTCACGAGCTTTGCCGTAAACTCCGAATAAGCCCATTCGTTCTGCGGCTTCGCCTCTTCTCCAACCTTGAGGGTCTGCGCCTGCTCCTTGGTGCAGGTAAAGCTCACAGTCATGCCCTTTCCTTCCTGCTGAATGACGGCGCCGGCCGTATCCGAGGAAGTGGTGTCTCCCGGGCTGTAGGTGACGGATGTGATGGTGCCCGCGACAGGCGCTTTGACGGTGGCGCCTTTCTCCGCTTTTTCAAGCTTTTCCACCTTGGCCTCCGCGTCATCCATCGTCTTCTTGATCGCCTTGATCTCGAGTTCCGCCTGGATGCTCTTGATCGTATTGTCGCGCCGGTTGGTCGCCTTGGTGAGTTCCGCCTCCGTCTCTGCCTTGTAGGCCTGTGCCTCCGCGAGCTTTCTGGCGTCTCTGGCCGCGACCTCTGCCGCCTGCGTGGAGCCCATGCCGGACGTATCGGAGCCGCCGCCCAGTCTCTCGACCTCAAGGCCGGCCTCCATGTCCTCCTCCAGGGCTTCGTTGTAATTGGAGTTGGCCGCGTCCAGCCTCTCCTGCATCTCGTCGTCCGTCAGATACTCCCCGTTTCGGATGCGCTCCACAGCTTCGTTGGTCAGATCGCCGCTGAACAGGGCTTTCTGGAAACTGCTCTTTGCGTCCGCGTAGTCCTGGCGGGCCTGCTTGAGTTCATCCGACTCCTGGTCCTGCAGCTCGAAGATGACATCGTCCTTTTTCACTTCATCGCCCACCTGCACGTTGACCGCTTCGATGATCCTGGCGTTCGGCACCTTGACGCTGTAGGGATCCTCCACTTCGGCGACGCCCGAACCCCTGACCTTGGGCGAGATATCTCCCTGCTGCACGTACTGCGTGGCCACCTGGGGCAGCGAATAATTCATGATCGTATTGGAGAAGAAGGTCAGGACGAGCATGATCGAAAGGAAAATGATCGCTATATTTTTGATCCAGTCCTTTCTTCCCGACTGCTGATACTGTTCTCTTCTCTCTTTATCTTCTAACTCGTACATAGAATCTCTCCCTGCTTCGACTCGTATTGCGGGCTTTTTTTACTCCTTTATACCGCCCTGATAGAGGATTCCCTCCACCAGGTACTCCTCCCCGTACAGGAAAAAGAGCATGGGAAGGACCATATAGATCACGGCGACCGCAAAGGCCAGCGAGATCTCTCCCGCGTTGATCCTCGAGAGGAAGACCGACAGCGGATAGAGCTCCTCGTTATCCAGAAGGATCAAGGGCTGCTCGACCATGTTCCAATAATCAATAAAGATCAAAATAGCGATGGATACAAGGCCTCCCCTGCAGATGGGCATGCAGATCTGCGTGAAGATCTGCCACTCCCCCGCGCCGTCGATGGCCGCCGCTTCGTAGAGCGAGTACGGGATCCTCCGCATATATTTTGTCAGCATGTAGACTGCAAAGGGCGAGAAAATGCCGGGAAGCCAGATGGCCCACCTCGTACCGACGATGCCAAGCTTCGTAGCCACCATGAAGTTGGGAACCAGCGTGACCTGATAGGGCATCAGCATGAGCACGATATACAAAAAGAAGATCAGCTGCTTCACCCTGCCGCGGTATCTGGCAAATCCGAAAGCTGCGAGGGAGGCCACAAAGAGCTGGAAGATCACGATCGGAACGACATAGATCACCGAGTTCCAGAACTTCATCAGGTACTCCGGGCTCTTAAAGAGCACGGTGATGTACTGGCTGAAGGACACCATGTCCGGTATAAACTTCAGATTGACGAATTCGGACACATACACCTTGCCGCCCGAGTTGTTCTGGGCGAAGATCGAGCCGTAGTTGGCGCTGATCTCTGAGGCGGTCATAAAGGAATTGGTGAACGTGAGCACTGTCGGCATCAGAAAGATAAACGCAAAGAAGACGGCGGCGAAGGTCCTTCTTACCGATTCGAAGCGCTCCCTCCTGTGCCTGTCGCTGATCGCGTCGTACTCAAAGTCGTCCCGAAGGCCCTCATCTTTAAGATACACCGGCGTCGGAATCTCTTCCTGTATTGGATTGTTCTTTTTTTTCTTGAAAAGGCCCATTCTTTTTCTCAGTTTTCCAGGTCCTTTCCGAAGCGGTCTTCCGCGATCAGAAGGATCCCGATCACCACTACCATAAATCCGGCCATGATAATTGCGGCCGATGACAGTTTCTGATAGTCCAGTGACTGGAAGGTGTTGTTCATAAAGTGCTGCATCGTATACAGCGAGTCGAAGGGATAGTCTCCGGCCAGAAGATACACTTCCCTGAAGACTTTGAAGGAGTTGATCAGGGACATGATGATGACGAACATGATCGTGGAGGACAGATAGCGGAGCTTGATCTTCCAGAAGATCTGCCTCTCTGTCGCGCCCTCAAGCCTTGCCACCTCGATCTGGTCCTTGGGCACGCTCGAGAGGCCCGACATGAACAGGATCATGTTGTATCCCAGGTTTTTCCACAGAAACAGAAGGATGATGACGATCGGCGCGTAGTAGGACTTGAGCCAGTCTATGCCGGAAAAGCCGATCCTTCTTAAGATGACGTTGACGAGACCGTTGTTGTCAAAGAGCACCTGCCATACCAGGATCACGGAGGCGATCGGCACCATCATGGGACTTAGGAAAAAGGTCCGGAAGGTGCTCTTAAAGGGGATCTTACTCTCCATGATCACTGCGATCCAAAGGGACAGGATCACGGCCAGGGGCACCGCGAGCGCGGAAAAGAGCAGCGTGTTTCTCGCCGCCAGCTGAAATGCATTGTTGTTCCAGGTGCGGATGAAATTGGCTGCGCCGACATTTACATGCTGCACGGGGTTATTGATGGTCGAATAATAGATGACCACCCCGAACGGAAGCACGAAAAAGAGCCCCACTCCGATCAGGCTTGGGGTTAGATACAGCCAGGAGACAGCGCGTCCCCTCCATCTTCGAAGCCGCGCTGAGCCTAATCTTCGCGCGGTTCTGCGTTCTTCTTTCGCTTCTATTATATATTCTGTTCTTTCTTCTCTGGCCTGTGCCGCATTCGCCTTCAGGTAACGGTCCAGCTTTGTGCCTGCTTCAGCTCTCATTGGGTATAAATCTCCACCGATTTGTGATGCCTGAGCCCCGTGTGGATACGGGGAAGCGCATATATCACATTATTCTACCACATACAACGCAAAAGCAGACAGGAAATTTTATTCCTGCCTGCTCTGTATTGTGATATTTTTGTGAAAATTCTGTATTTTGGCCTTACTTGCGGATCTTACTTGCGGATCAGAAGGGACTTTCCGGTCATCTCCTTGGGCTGCTCCATGCCCATGACGTCGATCAGGGTGGGAACGATATCCGCCAGGACGCCGCCCTCTCTCAGCTCCACATCCTCGTCGTAATTTGCCAGGATGAAGGGAACCGGATTGGTCGTGTGCGCCGTGTGGGGAGCGCCTGTCTCGTAGTTGACCATCTGCTCGCAGTTTCCGTGGTCCGCGCAGATGAAGAGAACGCCGTTCTCCTCCTTGATGGCCTCGAGGGCTTTGCCCACGCACTCATCGACGACTTCCACTGCCTTGATGGCTGCCGGAAGGACGCCTGTGTGGCCGACCAT
>DLYC01000129.1:10527-14904 GCA_003447895.1 Lachnospiraceae bacterium
TTGTCCAGAACGCCGTAAGCGCTCATCTCGGGCTTGAGGTCATAGGTCGGAACATCCTTGGGTGAACGGACCAGGATCCTGTCCTCATCCTTGTTGGGGGTCTCTACGCCGCCGTTGAAGAAGAAGGTCACGTGCGCGTACTTCTCAGTCTCCGCGATCCTGGCCTGCTTCATGCCGTTTGCCGCGAGCCACTCGCCGAATGTGTTCGTGACATCGACCTTCTTGAAAGCGATCTCCTTGTTGGGGATGTCCGGATCATAGTCCTTGAAGCAGACATAGGTGACTTTCTTTCTGGGTCCTCTGTCAAAATATTCAAACTCGTTGTCACAGAAGCAGTGAGTGATCTCTCTTGCTCTGTCGGGTCTGAAGTTGTAGAAGATAATGGAATCTCCGTCCTTGACTACGGAAAGGGGCTTTCCGTCCTTGCAGATCACGGTGGGCTTTACGAACTCGTCGTACTCGCCTCTCTCATAAGAAGCGGTGATCGCCTCGTGCGCGCTCTCCGCCGTGAGGCCCTCGCCCTTGGTCAGGGCATCGTAAGCGAGCTTCACGCGGTCGTAGTTGTTGTCCCGGTCCATCGCGTAGTAGCGTCCGCTGATCATGGCGATCTGTCCTACGCCGATCTCCTTCTCCTTCTCTTCAAGCTGCGCGATGAAGTCGACGCCGCTCTGGGGAGGTGTGTCTCTTCCGTCGAGGAAGCAGTCCACATAGACTCTGTCGAGGCCGTTTCTCTTGCACATTTCCAGAAGTGCATACAGGTGGGTATTGTGGCTGTGTACACCGCCGTCGGATAACAGTCCGTAAATATGAAGGTCGGAATTCTTTGCTTTGCAGTTATTGATGGCGTCCAGGATCTCCGGATTTTCGAAGAACTCACCGTCCTGAATCTCCTTGGTGATTCTGGTGAGCTCCTGGTAGACGATCCTGCCTGCGCCCATATTCATGTGCCCTACCTCGGAATTACCCATCTGGCCGTCCGGAAGACCTACTGCCATTCCGCTCGCGTACCCCTTTACAAAGGGTGCGCTCTTCATAAGACCGCTGACGACCGGTGTCTTCGCCATCGCGATGGCATTTGCTTCGGGGTTATCATTAAGTCCATAGCCATCAAGGATCATTAATACTACTGGCCTTTGCTTCATGTGATTCTCCTCATTTCATAAATGATTAAAGTTGCTTTACCGTATTTTACTACTTTTGCTGTCAATCGGAAAGTCCCGCGCCCAATTTCTTTGCGGCGGGGGATCTGTGCCGTCCCGGGTATATTTTGGCGGAAATGCTCAGCGGATGCCCTTAAAGAGCGTCCCCGCCTTCTCACCGCTGACGACCTTGTAGAGGATCTCGGGATTCTTTCCGTTCGTCACGATGGTGTCGATGCCCTGCGCCGTGGCAAGGTCAGCCGCCTGGAGCTTCGTGCGCATGCCGCCCGTGCCGCGCCTGGAACCCGCGCCGCCCGCGAGCCTGTAGACGTTGTCATCGATCGCGGCGATCTCCTCGATGAGGCGGGCGTCCTTGAAGAGCCTGGGATCCTTGTCGAAGAATCCGTCGATGTCGGACAGGATCACCAGTTTGTCCGCCTGGCAAAGAACGGCGACGACTGCCGAGAGGACGTCGTTGTCACTAAAGAGCCTCTCCTCCGACTCGATCTCCTTGTAGCTGACCGAATCGTTCTCGTTCACGATAGGGATCACGCCCTGCTCAAGAAGCGCCGAGAAGGTGTTGCTGAGGTTTTCCTTCTTCTCCTCCTCCTTGATGTCGTCCGCGTTGAGGAGGATCTGGGCCACCGTCTTGTCGTAATAGCCAAAGAATTTGTCATAGAGGAACATATTGGTGCACTGGCCGACCGCGGCGGCCGCCTGCTTCATCCTCATGGTCTTGGGCTTCTCCTTGAGGTGCATCTTGTTGGCGCCCACGGCGATCGCGCCGGAGGACACCAGGATCACTTCATTTCCCATGTTCTGGATGTCGGAAAGGACCATCGCAAGTTTCTCCATCGTGCGGAGGTTGCTGTTTCCGAGCTCATTGGTAAGTGTCGATGTTCCAACTTTTACTACAATTCTGTCTCTTTTCACTTCTGATCCTTTCGCTTACTCATAGAAAATAATGATCGCAGTTCCCGTCTCTACCGCATTGTAGATCTCTGCCGCCGCATAAGACGGCAGGTTGACGCAGCCGTGGGACCCGTTTCCTCTGTAAATGCTGCCGCCGAACGAGTAGCGCCAGCTGGCGTCGTGGAGCCCCTGTCCCTCGTAGAAAGGCATCCAGTATGTCACTTCCGTCTCGTAGGCGCCGTCGCCCTGGCCGCCGGTCAGGACCGAGGGGCTCTCTTTGTAGGCGAGGGGGAAGCACCCGGTCTTGGTTCCGTGACCGTCGGTGACATCACCCGATACGCAGGGCGCGTCACAGTAGAGTTCGCCGTCCTTGTAAAACCACACGTGCTGGGCCGTCAGGTCCACCTCGATGTAGGTGCCCGCCAGGTCATCCGTGCCGTTTCTTCTCAGGTAGTAGGGATTTCCCCAGGAGTTGGTCTCCAGATAGACCGGCTCTCTCACCACGTGCTCGCGGGATTCAAGGTCCTCGCGGATCTGCGCCGCCTCCTCCTCTTCGAGGATCGTGTAGCCGTAGTCGTTGGAGCCGGCGGGGATGGTGATCTCGCCTGCGAGGGTGGATTCGAAAGTCCTTTCGGTGTAGCGGGTGCTGTACTCGTCGTCGAGATCGCTGACAAAGCTCGCTATTTTGTCATCGCTGATCTCGGCCTTTCCGCCCTCGATGTCAAGGAAGAGTTCCGCGATCTTCATAAGATCGTACTCTTTCTTCTCATCGCCGAACTCGTAGGTGAGGCCGGCGCCGGCAAACTGGTTGATGGCCTCTTTTCGGGCGACGAGTGCCTCGTCGTCTCTGTATACCGAGGGCATTTCGCAGAGCTCTTTGGGAAATTCGAAGCTGCGGTCCAGGCCGTTCTCGCCGCTGAGCGTCTCCTCGATGCAGTTCCTTACAAATTCCTGCAGCTGCTCGTCCGTGATCTCATTTCCCTCAACTTCGTCGAGGATCACGCATTCGTCCTTGTCGGGATCGTAGACAAGTTCTGCATCTTTTGACGCGCGGCGCTCGACGGCAAGGTTCCTGACCTGCACAGTTTCCTTGAAGGCAGCTTCGTCCGGCTCGGGGCGTGCCTCGATCTTCATCTCATAGCGGTCGAAGATGCTCTTAAGGACGGCGATCCGGTCGCTCTTCATCGTGTCGAAGGCGGACCTTAAGTCATTTGTGAGCTTTTCCTCGTCGATCTTGTAGCCGTAGTAGGCCGGGTTTCCTTCGAGATCCGTCTGTCCGTCCTCCGTGATGACGATCCGCGCGTGGTCGTACTTGTCTCTGATCAGGGCGGCGGCCTCGTCAACGGTCATGCCGCGGACGTCCTCGCCGTCGACGACTGTCCCCTTGAGAAAACCGTCGTTGATCGTCTCACTGTAGTATCGAAAGCCGTAATAGCTCCCTGTGCCGATCAGGGATGAGACGACGAAGGCGGCTGCCAGTCCTGCCCAAATGCGGCTTTTCCCGGCATGCCCGTTTCGGCGCTTACCAGAATCTATCATTTTTACCTTTCCTCCTGTTCGGGGTCTTGCCTCCCTTTTATAAAATCGAACCTTATATTACCACACTTTCACGGCGCCTGACACCAAAATTTAATGGTGCCAGGCACCATTAACAATTTATAAACTGAGTTTATGAAAATTTTATGGTGCCTGGCACCATTAACAATTTATAAACCGAGTTTATGAAAAATTTATGGTGCCTGGCACCATAAACGAATCAAGTATGCTAATATGTAACTGTTTATGAGTAAGTAAGCCCCAGATACAGGAGGATCATACGTGAATAGCAATGTCATGAGTCATGAGAACAATCATTTTCCGGAACTCTTCGGCAGCATGGTGTTTAATGAGGAGACAATGAAGCAGAGGCTCTCCCCGAGCTGCTACAGCCAGTGGAAAAAGAGCGTCAGCGACGGCACACCGCTCGAGATCTCCACTGCGAACGAGATCGCGGAAGCAATGAAGCAGTGGGCCATTGAAAAGGGCGCCACGCACTACACACACTGGTTCCAGCCCATGACCGGCGTCACCGCCGAAAAGCACGACAGCTTCATCGCGCCCGCGGGAAAAGGGCGGATCGTCCTGGAATTCTCCGGCAAGGAACTGGTAAGGGGCGAGCCCGACGCGTCCTCCTTCCCCTCCGGCGGCCTTCGCGCCACCTTCGAGGCCAGGGGCTACACCGCCTGGGACCCCACCTCCTTCGCCTTTATTAAGGAAAAATCCCTCTGCATCCCGACCATTTTCTGCTCCTATTCGGGACATGCCCTCGACAAGAAGACCCCTCTTC
>DLYC01000218.1 GCA_003447895.1 Lachnospiraceae bacterium
ACCCGGAGGCGGATCCTCATCTCAAGGAGGCGGTGAAAAAAAGGCGCGAGAAGATCAGGGATACCGTCAAAAAAATAAACGAGACATACCGGGAGCTCGATCCCGAAATGATCCTCTCCGACATGAAGCACATCGCGCCCGTGGCGGAGGCGCTTTCCGATCTGGCCGTCCGGTTTATCCAGCGCTTTCAAAAGACCAAGAGAGAGAAGAATGTCATCGACTTTGTCGACCTCGAGCACTTTGCCCTGCAGATCCTTACGGAGAAGGATCAGGACGGCACGTACCGCCCCAGAAGGGCAGCTGCCGCGTACCGCCAGTATTTTGACGAGATCCTGATCGATGAGTACCAGGACAGCAACGACATACAGGAACTTTTGCTCCGCATGATCTCGACGGAGGATGAGGAAAAATACAACCGCTTCATGGTCGGCGATGTCAAGCAGAGCATCTACAAATTCCGTCTGTCAAGGCCTGAGATCTTCATGCAAAAGCTGGGCGCATACAGAAAGCTGGACGAGGAGACAGAAAGGATCGACCTCGACAGCAATTTCCGAAGCCGCGGAGAGGTGCTGGACAGTGTCAACGATGTCTTTATGAGACTGATGAGAAGAGAGATCGGAGGCGTCGAATACGACGACAGCGTATCTCTTAAGACGGGCGCGGCCTATCCCGCTCCGGCGGCGCCGGACCTTTACAAAACGGAGCTTGTCATCCTCGACGACCCCAAAAAGGAAGAGGAAAAAGAGCAGATCCCGGAGGAGATCCGAAAGCTCAGCGCGGTACAGAAGGAAGCCCTGGCGGCCGCGGCAAAGATCAGGGACCTGGTCGGCTCGCTCCCCGTCAGAGCGGAAGACGGGAGCATGAGGCCCTGCCGGTTCGGAGATATCGTCGTACTTTTGAGGACCGCGAAAGGCTGGAGCGAGGAGTTCAGAAAGGTCTTCGAGTCGGAGGGAATTCCCTACTACATTGAGTCCAGGACCGGATATTTCTCCGCCAGGGAGATCCGGACGGTCCTTGAACTCATCCGAGTGTTCGACAACCCCAGGCAGGATATCCCCCTCTACGGCGCTCTCAAGGGATTCTTCGGCGGCTTTACAGAGGAGGAGGCGGCCCGCATCCGCCTGTACGGGCCGGAGCGCGAATGCGACCTCTACACCTGTCTTACGCGGGCGGCGGACCTTGAAGACGCGTCAAAAAACAGCGACCCGGAAGAGATCGCGCTCAGGGACAAGTGCCGCCGCTTTCTCGGATTTTTGGACAAATGGAGAGGAAGGGTCATCTATCTTCCGATCCGCGATCTTTTGACGCAGCTGTTTGAAGAGACGGGCTATGAGGAGTGGTGCAGGGCGCTTCCGGGAGGGGAGCAGAGATCCGCGAACCTGAGGATGCTGTCCGCGCAGGCTTTATCCTTTGACGGCATGGGGCTCAGCGGACTTTTCGATTTCGTGCGCTATATCGATCAGATGCACCACAGGGAAGTGGACTACGGAGAGGCCAACACGCTGGATGAAAACGCGGACGTTGTGCGGATCATGAGTATCCACAAGAGCAAAGGCCTGGAATTTCCGGTCTGCATTGTCTCGGGTATGAGCAAGGAGTACAGTTTCCGCTCACACGATACGAAGGGGACCGTGATCTGCGACAGTGACTGGGGCATCGGGATCGATTACTGGGATCCCGGGACCAGGGCGAAGTTCAGGGATTTCAGAAAAGAGGCGATTGCCGACAAGATCCGAAACGACAGTCTCGGGGAGGAACTTCGAGTTCTCTATGTCGCGATGACAAGAGCGAAGGAGAAACTGATCCTGACCGGGTTTCTTACAGATGCGGCCAAAAAGTGCGACGAGTGGGAAAAGAGCATTCCGGCGGCCATGAGTCCCGGCGAAAAGCTCCCCACAGCCATGATCAGCGGATCCTCGTGCTATCTGGAACTGCTCTGGTATGCTGTGAACTCGACGGGAGGATCGGATCACATAAAGACAGAAACGATCAGCTGCAAAGAACTGTCCTTAAAGAAAGCGGATGTCCAGGCCGGGATGGCAAAGAGAAAAGAGAATCTGGAGAGGGCCGCATACAGAGACGGAGGAGACCTTCCCGACCCGGCGCTCGAAGAGACGCTAAGAGCCATTTATTCCAGGAGATACGCGTTCGAAAATCTGAGAGGGCTTTACACCAAGACCTCGGTTTCCGAGCTCAAGGCCGCCCATCTGGAGGAAGAAGAGGGAGAGGGCGCTCTCCAAATGTTTCCCGAGAATATCCTGTCTCCCGTCATACCGGATTTTGTGTCGGGCGATACGGAGAGAAGCGGAGAGTTTTCGGGGACAGGCTACGGCACGGCGGTCCACAAACTGCTCGAACTGTTTGATTACAGGAGATTCGATGAACCCTCCAAGGTCTCGGAGGCTGAGTTTGACAGCTGGCGGGAAGAGCTGTTTATGGGCGGAAAGATCCCGCGCTCTTACAGAGAAAAGCTGGGAGCGGGCGGAATCCTGCGCTTTTTAAAGAGCCCCCTTGCAGCCCGCATGGCGAGGGCGGACGCCCGCGGACAGCTGTTCCGGGAGCAGCCCTTTGTCCTCGGAATCGAGGCCGACAGCATAAGTCCCGAGTTTCCGGGCGATGAGACTGTGCTCATCCAGGGGATCATCGACGCCTGCTTCCTTGAAGACGGCGGGTTTGTGCTCGTGGACTACAAGACGGACCGGGTCAGTCAACCGGAGGAACTGATCGACCGGTACCGGGTGCAGCTGGATCTGTACGAGAGAGCGCTCACGCAGATCACAGGGAAAAAGGTACGCGAAAAATTGATCTACTCAATTTCGCTGGGCAAAACGATCAGCCTGTGACCTGCCGGAATGCTGCATTTTACAGAATTGAGCACAAAGGTATTTTACTTTTTTGTGGAAAATTGACATATACGATGCTATAATAGCTTTGATTAGATGAAACATACACAGTAATCTAATTTTGCGATGCATCTTATTTATTAAAGGAGGACACAATGAACTTTTTTAACGATGAAATTCATCAGGATATGGTGAACATGTACCGTGACTTTGCGCAGGGAGTTTGTGCACCGATCGCAGCAGAGATCGATGAGAAGGAAGAGTTCCCTGTAGAGACTTTCAAGCAGGCTGCTGAGATGGGCCTTCTTGGAATTCCGTTCCCCGAGGAGTACGGCGGAGCAGGAATGGATGAACTGTCCTATGCACAGTGCATCGAGGAAGTTTCTAAGGTTTGCGCTTCCACCGGTGTCGGCATTTCCGCACACACTTCTCTTTGCTGCTGGCCGATTTATAAGTTCGGTACAGAAGAGCAGAAGCAGAAATATCTTCCCAGCCTCCTCTCCGGCGAGAAGCTCGGCGCTTTCGGCCTGACTGAGCCCAACGCAGGTACAGATGCGGCAGGTCAGAAGACTGTATTTGAAGACAAGGGCGACTACTATCTGGTAAACGGCTCCAAGATCTTCATCACAAACGCAGGCTATGCAGACATTTTCGTAGTTTTCGGTATGACTGACAAGTCTCTCGGCAACAAGGGCATCACCGCTCTGATCATGGAGAAGGGGATGGAAGGATTCAGCATCGGCTCCCACGAGAAGAAGATGGGTATCCGCGGATCCAGCACCTGCGAGCTCGTATTTGAGAACGTCAAGGTTCCGAAGGAGAATCTCCTGGGCGAAGTCAACAAGGGCTTCAAGATTGCTATGATGACTCTGGACGGCGGCAGAATCGGTATCGCAGCACAGGCTCTGGGTATCGCAGAGGGCGCTCTGGATGTCACTGTTGAGTATGTAAAGAACAGAGTACAGTTTGGCCGTCCGATCGCGAAGTTCCAGAACACTCAGTTCGAGCTTGCGAAGATGAAAGCCAACACAGACGCTGCAAGACTTCTGGTTTACCAGGCAGCGAACGCAGTTGATCAGGGACTTCCTTATACACAGCTTGCAGCAGAGGCTAAGCTCGTTGCGGCAGCAAATGCTTCTGACGTAACCCGCAGATGCGTACAGCTCTTCGGCGGCTACGGCTACACTCGCGAGTATCCCATCGAGCGCATGATGAGAGACGCGAAGATCACCGAGATCTACGAGGGCACAAGCGAAGTTCAGATGATGGTCATCGGCGGCGCAATGCTTCGCTGATCCGCGAATTGACCGCGAATTGTCAGATTATCTGATCTGATTTCGTTAACGATCGAAACAGTCCGGCGCTGTAAAACGCCGGACTGTTTTCATTATGTCAGGAAATAATATTATGAAGAAGGAAAGAATCGGCATCTCATGGTATGCGGTCCGTCCGGTCCTTGTCTACCTGGTCCTTTTCATCACGATCCGCTCTATTCTGCTAAGGCTCCTTGAGTCTTACCTTCTGGGGGTATCGGCCGATATGGACCTGTATTACGCAAATTGGCAGGATTTTGCCTCGGCGCTTATCCTGGCCGTCTCCTCTGCGGGAGCCGTCCTTCCGGTGATCCGGGAGGGACAGCGCGAGATCCTGAGTCTTCGAAGATACAGAGACAGCGCGTGGATCTGTAAGAGGAAGGACAGCCGGGAACTGATCGGGATCCTTCCGGTCGGGACCCTGTGCCTGAGCGTACTGTTGAATCTCGTTCTGTCATACGGGAAGACGCCGGAACCCGTCCAAACCGTTGCCGTTCCGCTCTATGCCGCTGTATACGGGCTTCTTACGCCGTTTATCGAAGAAGTGGTATACAGGGGGATTCTGTGGCACAGGCTGCGAAGAGGCTTTTCCCCGCTTTGCGCGGCGCTCATCTCCGCGCTTTTCTTTGGAGCTGCCCACGGTGAGATCCGGCAGGCCCTGTATGCCTTTGTCATGGGATTTGTGTTTTCGTTTGGCTATGAGCTCACAAGACAGTTCGAGGTTCCCTTTCTTCTCCACAGCGCCTGCAATCTGATGACACTCGCGACCTCGGCATTTGGCTTTACAGACTATTTGAGGAGCCCTGTGTGGATGCTCTTTCTCGGCCTTTGCGCCTCGGTCACCGCCCTTTACTGGGGCATGAGACTTCGGGAAACAAATTTCAAACTATAGCTTGCGTGCGAAAAAGACGCATGCTATAATATCTGAGTTGTTCGCAGTAATGCGAGGCAGAGATCATTAATCATACAGAGCACCGTTACTCCTGCGGCCTACGGCCCGGGTGCTCAGGTAAGGAGGAAATTATGAAAGCATCGATTCAGCCCAAGTATTATCAGGCTACAGTTACCTGCAACTGTGGAAACACATTTGTGACAGGTTCCACAAAGCCCGAGATTCACGTTGAAGTCTGCTCCAAGTGCCATTCTTTCTATACTGGCACACAGAAGACTGCCGCTGCTAAGGGACGTATTGATAAATTCAATAA
>DLYC01000250.1:0-1718 GCA_003447895.1 Lachnospiraceae bacterium
AGACAGTCGGAAAGACGAAGTTCTATTCGCTGTGGAGTGTGACGAAGAAGGTGAGGATCAGCAAGTAAGGGGCAGTAAAAGAGTTTGTACAGAAGCAGATTCTGTACGAAATGAATAGTACGTGACAGAAGCCGACCGGCGGGATCCCAGAGATTCTGCCGGCCGGCTTTTTCGAACCAATTTATAATTATAGTAAACTATTCATCATCTCACGACTGCGCTCAGCACCCCGTCGAAGGCCTCGATCTTGCGCACAAACTCTGCATGATCGACCTCAGCGGTGGGCTGAAGGGAGATGAGGGCGGAGTATACTTTGGCACCGGACTCGTCCCTGTCGCCTTCGATCTGAAGTCCCTTGATAATCAGGTTGTGGTCCTTACAGTAGCGAAGGACATGGTCGAGCGTATCCTTCTCGGTGTAGTTGACAACGCAGCGAAACGGTTTCACGCGCTTGATCTTGACTCTCGCCATGACTGCCTCGGTGAAGAGAATGGCCAGTGTTCCCAGGATTGCGCCTTCATAGAAGCCCGCGCCGATGGCCAGGCCGACGATACCGGTGGCCCAGAGGCCCGCCGCGGTGGTCAGACCCTTGACAGTGCGGTGCCCGGTGACGATGATCGTTCCGGCGCCGATAAAGCCCAGCCCAGTGATGACCTGCGCGCCCAGACGGCTCATGTCAGTGGGAAGATTCATGACCAGGTAGATGTAGTGGCCGGTCAGGGAAGCGGTGGTCGCGCCGACGATGATCAGGATGTGGGTCCTGAAGCCTGCGGGGCGGTTCTTCATGGATCTCTCGATTCCGATGGCGCCGCCGCAGAGAATGGCGAGTGCCATGCGGAAGAGTATCGTTGCAGTATTGATATCGCGCAAATTATTGAAAACAGAGAGCACGGGAAACCTCCTGGGGTGGGTGGCTGCGGTTATCGGATCTTATGCGATCAGATCACGGGAAGCGTTGCGCTATGCGATCAGCTCATGAATTGTGTGCACGCAGGGGAGCTCGGCGACGGTCGAGAGCATGCTGGAGTGCGAGGCATTGCCCCGGCCCATTTGCAGAACGATCACGGCGGCGGGGTATTTGTTGCCCTCGCGCCTGGTGCGCTCTACGTCGATGTCGTAGATCGTCGCGCTTTCGCCCTTGATCGTATCGGTTATGTTGTCCAGATCCTCGATAGACGCAAATTCCACATAGATCGTCATGTTGCGAAGGCGCCTCTTAAACGCGCCCTCGAGAGGGTACATGACATCCAGAACGATGATCAGGATCACCAGAACCATGATCACGCAGTCGTACATGCCGGCGCCGGCAGCCATGCCCATGCAGACCGAGGCGAAGAGACCGGCGGCCGTAGTGAGGCCGGTCACCTGCTGATGGCCCGAGGAGAGGATCGTTCCTGCCGCGAGGAAACCGATGCCGCTGATGACCTGGGCCGAATAGCGGGAGGCATCAAATTTCATGCCCACGATATCGACAATGGAGGCCCACTGACCAGTCATCATCTCATATTCATAGCAGGTAAGAAGCACTGACAGCGCCGCGCCGATCGCGGTGAGCATATAGGTGCGAAGGCCGGCATTCTGCTTCTTCTGGGAACGGCCCAGACCGATCACAGCACCGCAGGTGAGTGCAAGGATCAGCCGAAAGACCATAGAGACAAAGTTAAATTCTTTTAAGTAAGCGAGAACAGACGTCATAGGCTTCCTCTCTCAATGTATGA
>DLYC01000250.1:1834-2983 GCA_003447895.1 Lachnospiraceae bacterium
CATGCAATAAAGGGAAGGAAATACGGGGGAAGACCGGAGCTTCGGACATCTGTGTATCTTTTGGCTTGTGCACAATTCAATGGTCTGTTATAAAGGAAGTGGAGAGAACTAAGAAGACAGGACAGACTGCCTGGGGAGAAACAGCGGGGATGAGTAAAAGAGACAGAAAGCGGGCCAGAAGACTTGCGAAGGAGAACCGGGAAAATGAGGTGAGACTGCAGATCGTCATGGCGGTCGTATCGGCGGTTCTGCTGATTATTGTGCTGGGAGCCGGGATCTTTAAAGTGGAGGAAGAGTTAAAGGAAGAGCGAATCGAGAAAGAGGCGGAAGAGCTCCAGGCGCGCGAGGAGGAACTCCTTTCGGACAGCGTGCTGCAATACGAGGACACCGTGCGCCATTACGCGGAAGAAGCGGGGATCGGGGAGCATGTGCCGGTCCTTCTTGCCATCATGGAGGTGGAGACGAAGGGGGAGCGCGACGACGTGATGCAGTCGAGTGAGTCGGCGGGACTTGAGCCGAATTCCCTGGGTCCGGAGGAATCCATCGAGCAGGCCTGCGACTACTATGCAGGGCTTGTGAGAAGGGCAGAGGAATATGAGGTAGACCGAAATACCATTATTCAGGCCTATAATTACGGGCCGAGCTATATTTACTATATTGCGGAGAACGGAGGGAAGCACACCTTTGATCTCGCGGTGGAATATGCGGAGGAAATGTCGGGCGGAAGAACAGCGGACTACACGCACCCCATTGCCGACGACAACGGCAACTGGATGTATCTGTACGGAAATATGTATTATGTGAAGCTGGTGGAGCAGTATCTGCCGTGAGGGGATGAGAACGGCCCGGAAATCGGAATAGCCGGAAGCATCGGCAGAAAGCTGCTTTGAGACAGGGGGACCAGATGGAAGAGACACAGGTTGGCGCGGAAAATGGCATAAAAGATGGCGAAGGAGAGCACCGTGAGATCAGAAAGAAGGCAAAGCGCCTTGCGGTGAAGACCGCAAAAGACTGGATCGGCCGTGACGTTGCGACCTACGCCTCCAGCATTGCTTTCTATTTCTTTATGTCGATGATCCCGCTTTTGATCATCATTCTGCAGCTGCTTCCGAGAATCGGGCTCTCCCAGCGGGAGCTGCTCGATTTTAT
>DLYC01000172.1:0-4421 GCA_003447895.1 Lachnospiraceae bacterium
CGGTGACAAGGGTCGATGACTTCGCATGCATACCCGAGCAGGGGATCGGCGCCTCGATCTCGACTTATGTGGCGCAGAACCGGGGCGCGGGCCGAAAAGAGCGGATCCGGCCGGGATTTCGTGCCGGGATCGTGCTGGGCCTTATGTACTATGTGGTCATCTGCTCTTTCGCGCTCCTTTTCAGGAGGCAGATCGTGAGCCTGTTTGTGACGGGAAGCGGCGCGGACGAAGTGATCCGGCTGGGCAGTGAATACCTCGGCGTGATGGCGTTCTTCTATCTGTGGCCGGCGGTGACGAACGGCGTGCAGGGCTTTTTCCGGGGAATGGGGAAGATGTACACGACGATGATCGCGACATTTATCCAGGCATCGGTGCGGACCGTGAGCACCATGATCCTGGCGCCGCGGATGGGAATAGTCGGAATCGCGTATTCGTGTATGATCGGATGGTCGCTGATGCTCGTCTTTGAAATTCCCTATTACTTTATCACCTGCAGGAAACAGGGCCTTTCGGCCGGCGGCCCGATCCGCGCGTCTTGAGCAGACGCTGTCAATCAGTCTTCGATCAGGAGCCGGCTGCCTTGCGGGCAGCGGCTCTACCCGCGGGTTTTGAACGGGAACGCTTGTTTGCTGACCCGAATATGATATGATAGAACAAAGACCACAGTATTTTACTGTGGTCAATTTGACCCATAACAGAACAGATACCCCTTTTAACCTGGCATACGGGAGAGTACGGAATGGCGAAAAAAGCAAACAATTTGAGAGACCACAGTGACGCGGTGCAGCGGATCACTTCATTGAGGCTTCAGGATCAGAGGGACCGGGCGGAAGAGACGGCCGGCGGCAGTGACGGCAGGGCTTCCCTGGAAGAGTATCACTTTTTTGACGCGGATTCGATCCGGGAGGGACTAAGGCTCACGGAAGCGCAGTACCGGGACGGAAAGAGAGTCATGGATTCCGGGCAGATGGGAGAGATGAACATCTCTTTCGGAAGGGACCTGATCCGCATTGACAGCGGCAGAAAGAAGCCTTCCGACGAAGACGGCTGGCAGGCAAGATTCGTGCAGTACAGCCAGGGACGGAACTGGGCGGTGGAGATGTTCTTTAACCGGTACGAGATGATCTACTCGCAGTGCTCGTGCTGGGAGTGCATGCTGCGCAGAAAATATCAGAAAAATTCAGTGGGTCACGTGCTGAGCGGACATGAGATGGCCGCTTATCTCAACGCGGATTATTATATGAGAAGCAATGCCGTGGGAGATATCACGACAGGCAACGCGACGAGACTTCTCGAGGAGTACAAGAGCGGCCTTCCGGCGGTCATCGGGAACGCGGCCCCGGGCGGGAAAGAGATCCTGACGATCAAGCCTAAGGTTACCGTTGACGAGATGGATAATCTGTGGGTTCAGTTCCATGTCGGCTCAAGGCGCCTGTACAAGGTGAAGGACATCGATGAACTTCTGAGCGATGTCAAAAGACACAGGACGAGGCGCTATGGCAAGAACGCAGAGTTTCGGTTCAGTCCGGAAGGGTTCGACGAGAGCGGGAAAAGATGGCTCGGATTCATGGACCGCGCGGCGAAGATGCTGAAGGATTTTTCGATGGGGACAGATCCCTATGCAGATCCTTTTTCGGACAAGCCGTTCGGAGTCGGAAGCGAGATCCCGCTGATCAGCACGATTCTGGATGATTTCCACTCGGTGGCCGGGGAGGAGAAGGACCCGATCGAACTCAGGTTCAAGGCCGGCTATCATGACATGAGAGGGCACGGAAATGACAGGATGAAGCTCACGGCTGTTGAGGGAGGAAGCGTCAGGCCGGGGCTTTCGATCGAGCCGATCTTTTCAACGGACGGAAAGGCTTTCGACGGCGTGTGCCTGCACGGAGAACTGCCGAAGCTCCTGCGCGGCGTCTCCCACTACTACTATCTGAGCATCGGGGAAGATGAGGCGGCCCTGTGCAGGATCAGCAGGGAAGAGGCCGAGAAGCTGGAACCCCTCATGAGCGCCGCGACAGTTGATGGCGAGATCGAAATGTATATCGGAAGAAGCTCTCTGGCGGATTTTTACCGGAAAGCGCTCCCGCAGCTCTCGGAGGTGACGGATATCGCGGAGGTCCGCCCGGAACTGATCCGTCAGTACATTCCGGTCAAGCCGGAACTTGTGTGCTATCTGGACCTGGATGAAGAGGCAGTGATCTGCGCGCCGGCGGCCTTCTACGGAGAGATCAGCCACAGTCCGTTTGACTGTGACGGCTGGAGGAGTTTCCGGCTCGAGCCCGAGTACTACCGGGACACAGAGTCGGAGACGGATCTTATGGAGTATCTGGAAAGCTGCATGCCGGAGAAGGATACGACGGAAAAAATCTTTCTGATGCCGCGCGATGAGGAGACGCTGTACGACTTTCTTGACCATGGGCTCACTTCGCTCATGAACCGGTGTGAGGTCAGGGCGACGGAGCAGTTTATGCGCCTGAAGATCCGGCGCCGGATGCCTATGCACGCCGGAATCTCGATGGCTGACGGACTTCTGAGCGTAGAGCTTACCTCGGACGAACTGTCTCCCGACGAGCTGCTTGCGGCTGTCAGCGGCTACAGGAAGGCCAAGAAGTTTATCCGCCTTAAGAACGGCGACTTCCTGCGCCTTGAGGAGAACGAGGAACTCCAAAAGCTGGCGGAAATGATGGATACGCTGCAGGTTACCCCTAAGCAGCTGCTTTCCGGAAAGATGCACATTCCGGCCTTCCGCGCGCTCTATCTCGATAAGATGATGGAGTCCATGGAGGACGTCTACGCAAACCGCGACAGTCATTTCAAGAAACTCATCAAGGAGTTCAAGACGATTTCCGACGCGGATTACGACGTGCCGTCTGCCCTGAAGAACGTACTTCGCAAATACCAGGCCGTCGGATACCGATGGATGCGAATGCTCGATGAGTACGGCTTCGGCGGTATTTTGGCAGATGACATGGGCCTTGGCAAAACATTGCAGGCCACAGCGCTTCTTCTTGCCGACCACGATGAGTATGTCGCGGGAGAAAAGCCGCAGACGTCCCTCATTGTCTGCCCGGCCTCGCTCGTCTATAACTGGGAGGAGGAGATCCACCGGTTTGCTTCCCCGCTCAGTGTGCAGGTCGTCGCAGGTTCGAAGGATGAGCGCCGGCTGATGATCGCGGGCTATGAGAATTATGATGTGCTGGTGACATCCTATGATCTTCTAAAGCGCGACATTGCCGAGTATGAGAACTGCCGCTTCCACTATGAGATCATTGATGAGGCGCAGTATATCAAGAACCAGAGGACGGAAGCTGCCAAGAGTGTGAAGCTCATAAAGGCGAAGACGCGGTTCGCGCTGACCGGAACACCGATCGAGAACCGGCTCAGCGAGCTGTGGAGTATCTTCGACTATGCAATGCCCTCCTTCCTGTACGATTACGGAACCTTCCTGGGAGAGTTCGAGGCGCCGATCGTCCGCAATACGGACGAGGAGCGGATGGAGAGACTCCGCAGGATGGTCGCACCGTTCATTCTCAGAAGGACCAAGGAGGAAGTCCTCAAAGACCTTCCCGAGAAACTCGAGGAAGTTCATTACGCGGGCTTTGGCACAAACAGCGAGCAGCGAAAGCTCTACGACGCGCAGGTCGTCAAGATGCGCGACGATCTCCGCGGAAAGACCGAGGAGGAGCTTCGCCACAGCCGCATCGAGATCCTGGCAGAGCTCACGAGGATCCGCCAGATCTGCTGCGACCCGGCGCTTTTATACGACAACTACCACGGCGACTCAGTCAAAAAAGAGACGTGCATGGAACTTGTGCGCAGTGTCGTGAGCGGCGAGCACAAGGCGCTGATCTTCTCGCAGTTCGTGCAAATGCTGGAGCTTCTGAAGGTGGAACTGGACAAAGAGCAGATCCCCTATTATGAGATCACCGGCGCGACGCCCAAGGAAGAGAGACTGTCCAGGGTAAAGGAATTCAATTCGGATGATACCCCGGTCTTTCTGATCTCTCTCAAGGCCGGCGGAACCGGACTGAACCTGACAGGCGCGGATGTCGTCATTCACTACGATCCCTGGTGGAATATGGCGGTCCAGAATCAGGCGACGGACAGAGCGCACCGAATCGGACAGACCAAGGTCGTGACTGTGTACAAGCTCATTCTCAAGGGAACCATTGAGGAGAGGATCATGGAGATGCAGGAGATCAAGAAGACTCTTGCGGAAGATGTCCTGTCCGCGGAGAACATCGCGGCGACGGCATTCAGCAGAGAGGAGCTGCTTGATCTTCTGGAAGCCGAGGCGGCAGAGGTCATAAACAATTCGGAGCGGAAGAAACTGGCCGGGAAGAACTCCGGTCAGAAGGCTCTGGAGCAGAAGGGCCGGAATCAGAAGGCCCTGGAGCAGAAAGGTCAGGATCAGAAGGCCC
>DLYC01000172.1:4518-12644 GCA_003447895.1 Lachnospiraceae bacterium
TCAGGATCAGAAGGCCCTGGAGCAGAAAGGTCAGGATCAGAAGGCCCTGGAACAGAAAGATCAGGATCAAAAGAGACTGCCCAAAAAGTGATCGGACCAAGGCTTCTGACGAAAGGAGCACACCGTGGAGGAACGTCTCAGAGAGGAACAGCTCAAAAAAGAAGCGTTCAAAAAAGAACAGCTCAAAAAGGAACAGTTCAAAAAAGAACAGTTCATGGAGGAGCGGCTGAAAAGGCAGCTGAATTTTGCCCTGGAGATCGACAAGGAGAAGAATATCTTCCGACAGACCCATCTGTCAGGGCACGGCCGGAATGAGAACGACGCGGAGCACGCGTGGCACATGGCCATCATGGCCTACCTGCTCCGCGAGTATGCCAATGAGGAAGTGGACATCGCCAAGGTCATGCTGATGTGCCTGATCCACGACATCGTGGAGATCGACGCGGGCGACACCTACGCCTACGACGAAGAAAATCTGAAGACACAGAAGGCCAGGGAGGACGCCGCCAAGGAGAGGATCTTCTCGATCCTGCCGGATGACCAGAAGGAGGAGCTGACGGCCCTCTTCGACGAATTCGAGGCGTATGAGACGGCGGAGTCCCGATTTGCCCACTCGATGGACAATCTTCAGCCGCTCATGCTCAACAACAGTAACGACGGCGGCGACTGGAAAGAGCACGGCGTGACAGCGACGCAGATCTACGGGCGGCAGAGGAAGACGAAGCTTGGCTCTGTGAAGCTGTACGAAGTGACGGACCGGATCATTAAGGATCATCTCCGAAAAGGAACGATCCGGGAATAGAGGATCCGGGATATCCGGAATCAAAATCATCGGATAAGGAAAACTGAGTAAGAGCAATTGAGTAAGAAGGAGTACAATCAGAATTCAAACAGAAACAGGCGGGCCGACATTTCGGACCCCCCGGCGGATGCCGGAAAGGGAAATGCGGCCCGCAGACCGCCCGGCCGGGTTTTGACCACAGTGCTTTGGGCGGTCTTTACTGTCTTTACCGTCGTCCTGTTTTTCGCCGCGCGATACCTGACGGACAGCTGGGGAGAGCTCTCGGCGGACGAGGTGGTCTACCACTTAAAGAGTTCTCTGAACGGGACAAGCCCGGACATGGTCATCGACGCGCTGATCCGTTACGGGATCCCGGCGGCTGCAGTGCTGGCCGTCATTATGGCAGTGCTGTACCGGCTTCGCCGGAAAAGGCGCCGGGCGGCAGCCTTTATGGCAGCGGTCCTTTTAATGGATCTAGCCGCGCTGTTTCTTGTCAAAACAGAGCTGGACAGGCGGCTGAATTTCACAAACTATCTGTCCTGGTACCTGCGGGGGGAAAACAGCGATTTTATCGCGGACAATTATGTTGATCCCGGAACCGTCAGAATTACCTTTCCGCAAAAAAAGAGAAACCTGATCTGTATTTTTATGGAATCGACGGAGATGACGTTTTCGGACCGCGAAAGCGGCGGGGCCTTTGAAAAAAACGTGATTCCGGAGCTTACGAAGATCGCCGTTGAAAACGAGGATTTCTCCGGGGAGGAGCCGGTGCTCAACGGCGGGATCTCCCTGCCCGGATCGACCTGGACCATCGGGGCCATGTTCGCGATGTCGACGGGCGCCCCCCTGAAGGTTTCGATCGGCGGAAACAACATCCGCGATGAGAAGAATTTCTTTCCGGAGATGAAGTCTCTGGGGACGATCCTTCAGAAGGAGGGATACCGGCAGGAGCTTCTGATCGGGTCCAATGCAGCCTTTGGAGGGCGGAACATCTTCTATAAGGGACATGGAGACTATGAGATCCGGGATTATCAGTATGCCCGTGAGACCGGGCGGATCCCGAGGGACTATCTGGTCTTCTGGGGCTACGAGGATGAGAAACTCTTTGAATTTGCCAGGGAGGATCTCAAAGAGCTCTCGTCGGGAGGGGAGCCCTTCAACCTGACCATGCTGACCGTGGACACACACTTCGAGGACGGATACCGGTGCAGGCTGTGCCGGGATGAATTCGGAGAACAGTACGCGGACGCGTTTGCCTGCTCGAGCAGACAGGTGGCGGAATTTGTCGAATGGGTGAAGCAGCAGGATTTTTACCCGGACACAACGATCGTGATCTTTGGGGATCATCCCACCATGGACAAAGATTTTTGTGAAGACGTGCCGGCAGAGTATCAGAGAAAGACCTTCGTCACGATCATCAACGGAAAAGCGCCGGAAACCGGCACACCGAAGAAAGCGTACCGGGAGTACTCCACGATGGACCTCTTCCCGACTACGCTGGCGGCGATGAATGTGGAGATCGAAGGGGACCGCCTGGGTCTTGGAACCAATCTCTATTCGGGCGCCGAGACGCTGATCGAGAAGTACGGATGTGAAAAATGTGAGTCGGAGCTTCTGCTGCCGTCCGCCTTCATGGAGGAGATGTCAGGGATCCGGAGCACGAAGCAGATTCTCGAGGAGGCCGCCGCCGGTGTGACGATCGGCACAGAGTACAGCGGGGAGGGAAAGGTCCGGTTCTCCCTCGAGGGGCTTGGCGATTATTTCGGGGCGGATTCCGTGAGCGATGTCGAGCTGGTGGTCCGGGACAGAAACTCCGGGGAGGAGGAGATCTTCCGGCCGGAGCCGACCTTTGCGTCTCTCCATGACAAGCGCCGGTACACCTACAACAAACTCTATGAGCTGAAGAGCAGAAGCCTTGAGGACCTGGAAGTGTCCTTTTATATCACCGTGGAGGGATTCAAACACTACAAGATTGTGACGCTGGAGTGAGGGGCTTTCTGCACGGAACGAGAGGTCCCGGTGCGGTTAGCGGCTGCGACCTTTTATGTTTACAACAGTGCCAAAATTTGATAATATTTTTTATAGTGATTTGTGACTGGTTAAGCAGGCAAGGCTCACGGGCGTTTGATAGCAGTATCAAACAGTTTTTGTGTGCCTTGCCTGCTTTATTGTTTTACGCAGGGGGAAGCATTCCGTCGCTGCAGGAGGAGCGCCTGAAAAAGACGGAAACATTGATGTGAGAAAAGGGAAGTGAGAAGACAGTGACAGACGAAGAAAAGCTGACAGTGATCAAGGCACTCAATAACAACATGGTGCTGGTGCGGGACAGCAGCGGCGTTGAAAAGATCTGTCAGGGAAAAGGGATCGGATTTCAAAAGAGAAACGGAGACAGAATCCTCCGCGGACAGGTGGAGAGGTCCTATATTCCGGAAAATGAACTGGACAGGAGGCATTTCCAGCAGCTGTTTTCGGAGATCCCGGACGAGTACTGGGAGATTGCGGAGAAGGTCGTCGACTACGGGAGGGAACACTATAAGATCAAGGTATCCGACAGAGTGATCCTTCCTCTGTGTGATCATATGGCCGGCAGTGTTGACCGCTACAAGAAAGGCACTATTTTGGCAAACCCGATGCTCTGGGATATCAAGAGGGTCTATGCCGACGAATTCCAGATCGGGAAATATGCGCTGGAGATCTTAAATGAGCGGTTTGGCGTAAAGATGCAGGAGGACGAAGCGGCGTTTCTGGCCTACCACTTCGTGAATGCGGAGCTGGGGTCCCTCCCCAATGTCTCGCCGGATTCTATGGCGAAACTGATCGGAAATGTGCTGGATATCGTGCAGGAATCCTTCCAGGTAACCTTAAATGATGAGGACTGGAACTATCAGCGATTTGTGACACACCTCAAGTTCTTCGCGGCCCGCATTGTGCAGCGGTCCGGATATCAGGACGAAGCGGATGACGAGCTCTTTGAAGAGCTGTCGGAGCGCTACAGACCGGTGCGCAACTGTGTGGACCGGATTGCGGACTATATTTTGATCAATTACCACTATGATCTGAGCATGGACGAGAGACTGTATCTTCTGATCCATATCCAGAGAGTTACGAAGAGGTACCTCAGGAAGAGGCCTGACGCCAGAAAGCGAGCGCAGGAAGCGGAGTAATCACCCGGCCTGAAAGGGATGGGTATTACAGATAGAGCAACCATAGTCTATGCAGCATCTGAGAACCCGGTCTTACAAGGGGGATGACGGGAATAAGCTGCAGCCATAACAGAAAGGGGAAAAATATGGCATTGGATTATGTATCAACCTCGAAGCAGATTATCGAGGCAGTCGGCGGCGCGGACAATATCGCGACCGCGACACATTGTATGACGCGCCTTCGTCTGGTTCTCAATGACGAGAGCAAGGCGGACGACGCCAAAGTCAACAAGATCAAGGGCGTCAAGTCCGTGATCAAGCAGGGCGGCCAGTATCAGGTCGTCATCGGAAACGAGGTCTCCAACCTCTTTAAGGAATTCGAGAAGATGGGCAATTTCTCCGAATCCGGAAATGCGGCGCCTCCGAAACAGGAGGGCAATATCGCACAGAGACTGATGGGATTTGTCGCAGGCTGTATGACACCGCTTCTGCCAGCGATGCTTGGAACTGGTATGGTAAAGGTTCTGCTTACACTTCTGACCACCTTCGGTCTGATGAGCAGCGCCGGTCCTACCTATATCTTCCTGTACGGCATGGCGGACAGCTTCTTCTATTTCCTGCCCATCTTCCTGGCTGTGCAGATTGCCAAGAAGACCAACCACACAGTACCGCTGTTCATGGTCATCGGCGCTATGCTCTGCTATCCTGATATCATAAGCCTCCTCGGCGGAGCCGTCGAGGGAGCGCCCATGGGTGTGATCTTCGGCATGACCAACACGTATATTTTCGGATTCATTCCGGTAATATCTGCCAGCTACACATCGTCCGTCCTTCCCATCCTCCTCATGACACCCGTCATGTGCTGGGCGGAGGACTTCGCCGACAAGGTATCGCCCAACGTGCTCAAGGCTTTCCTGAAACCGATGATCTTCCTTCTGATCTGTACGCCGATCGCTTTCTGCGTACTGGGCCCGATCGGAAATATCCTCGGAAATATCATGTCCGGCGTCTTCTCGGCTATGTACAACACAGTTCCTTGGCTCACCGTCGGTATTCTGTCCGCGGCTATGCCTTTTATCGTCATGACCGGCATGCACTATGCGCTGATCCCGCTGTGCATGAACAATATGGCAACGCTTGGCTATGATGTCATCGTGCTTGTTACCATGTTCTGCTCCAATATCGCGCAGGGCGGCGCTTCCCTCGGTGTTGCCGTCAAGACTAAGGATATGGAGACCAAGTCGGAAGGTATCGCCTGCGGTATCTCCGCGATCGTGGCAGGTGTCACAGAGCCTGCTATGTACGGAATCAACCTTCGCTACGGAAAGCCCATGATCGGTGCGGTTGCCGGTGCGGGCGCAGCCGGACTAATCGCCGGTATCTTCGGCGTAAAGGGCTACACCATGGGCGGTTCTCCCTCCATTCTGTCCCTGATCCAGTTCATCGGCGGCGAGAGCCCCATGCGCGGCGTGATCTTCGGTGCGATCGCAGCGGCCGTTTCCATCGGACTTTCCTTCTTCCTCACCACAATCCTCTACAAGGATGAGGTGAAGGCAGAAGAGGAAGCTACTGCTGAGAGCGAAGAACAGCCCGAGGAAGAGAAGAAGCCTCTGGTAGAAAAGATCGAGATCTCCTCCCCCATGACCGGCAAGGTCCTGGACATCGAAAAGGTTCCGGATGAGGTCTTCTCCTCCGGCGCTCTGGGACAGGGGGTTGCGATCCTTCCTACAGACGGCAAGGTAGTCGCTCCCGCGGACGGCACAGTTTCCAACCTCATGGATACAAAGCATGCTGTGGCGCTTACCACAGACAGCGGCTGCGAGATCCTGATCCATGTCGGCCTTGATACCGTTCAGCTGGAAGGCAAGCCCTTCGAGTATCACGTAAAGGAAGGCCAGAAGGTGAAGAAGGGCGACCTCCTTCTGACGGCAGACCTCAAGATGATCACAGACGCAGGCTATAAGATCCATACGCCCGTGCTTGTGACCAACTCGGATGACTACGTCTCGGTCAAAATAGCTGAGACGACCAGCATTCAGGCGGGAGATTCGCTCATGACCATCTGCTGAGGACCCTGTTCCTGCAAAAGCGGAGCGTTTGGGAAACCGATGTAGAACGAAACAGTGTATAATTACAGGGGATCAGGGGAACGCACCCCTGACCCGTCCGGAAAGAAAGGGGGTTCAATTGGCAATACTTAGAGATGATTTTTTATGGGGCGGCGCAGTAGCTGCCAACCAGTTTGAAGGTGCGTGGAATGTGGATGGCAAAGGCCCGTCCGTATCCGATATGTGCACGAACGGAAGCCATAAGGTGCCCAAGAGGGTGACAAGAACGATTCTGCCTGATACTTTATATCCCTCTCATGAGGCGATCGATTTCTATCACCATTACGAGGAAGACATTGCGCTGTTCGCGGAGATGGGATTTAAGTGCTTCCGCACTTCCATCAACTGGACGCGCATCTTCCCCACGGGCATGGAAGAGGAGCCCAATGAGAAGGGCCTCGAGTTCTATGACAGAGTATTTGACTGCTGCAAGAAATACGGCATTGAGCCTCTTGTAACAATTTCTCATTATGAACTGCCTTTCGCTCTCGTTGAGAAATACAACGGCTGGGAAGGCCGTGAACTGATCGAGCTGTTCGAAAGATACTGCCATGTGATCTTTGAGAGATATCAGGGCAAGGTCAAATACTGGCTGACCTTTAATGAGATCAATGCCGGAACGATGCCGATGGGCACTATTTTGTCCACAGGTACGTTCAGGGGCTATGAAGGCCCGATCACGGAGGTACCGGACAAGCCGCAGGAGAGATACCAGGCACTTCATCACCAGTTCCTGGCAAGCGCCAAGGTCGTCAAGTACGCGCATGAGCACTATCCGGAGTACAAGATGGGCAACATGATATGCTTCATCCTGTCCTATCCGCTGACCTGCAATCCAGACGACATCGTCAAGAATCAGGAGCAGATGAGAGAGTGCAACTGGTACTGCTCGGACGTCATGGTGCGCGGCGAGTATCCCGCTTACGCAAAGCGCCTCTGGGAGAGAAAGGGCATCAGTATTAAGATGGAGGAAGGAGACGCGGACATCCTTCGCGAAGGAACCGTCGATTTCTACACCTTCAGCTACTACATGTCCAACTGCATCACCGTGGATCCGAAGGCGGAAGCCACTGAAGGCAACATCGGAGCAGGCTTCAAGAATCCTTATCTGGAAGCATCCGACTGGGGCTGGCAGATCGATCCCAAGGGACTTCGATTTGCGCTGAACGAGATCTACGACCGCTATCGCATTCCGCTTATGGTCGTGGAAAACGGCCTGGGCGCGTATGATGAAAAGGGCGAGGACGGCGTGGTACATGACAGCTACCGCATCGACTATCTCCGCAAGCACATCGAGCAGATGGAAGAGGCGGTCAAGGACGGCGTCGACCTTATGGGCTATACGCCCTGGGGCTGCATCGACCTCGTTTCCGCATCAACCGGCGAGATGGCCAAGAGATACGGTTTTATCTATGTCAACAAGTTTGATGACGGCACCGGCGATCTGAGCCGCGAGCGCAAGGAATCCTTCTTCTGGTATAAGAAAGTTATCGGCAGCAACGGAGAGGACCTGGCATAAGAATCTTTGCAGAAGAAAAAGGAGACAGTATGAGTATAGTAGTAAATCTTCGCTACACAGGCGTAAATGGAAATGCGGCTAAATTTGCACAGGAAATGGAACAGAGCGGAACGGCGGACCTGATCCGCGCGGAGGACGGAAATCTTCGCTATGAATATTACATTCCGATGCACGATCCGGAAACTGTGCTTTTGATCGATCAGTGGAAGGATCAGGAAGCCATCGACAAGCACCACGCTTCGCCGATGATGCAGACGATCGCTTCGTTGCGCGATAAGTATGATCTGCACATGACGGCTGAGAGATATATCTCGGATGACGCGGGATTTTCTGCACACGACAGCAGCTTTATCAGAAACTAAGGTCTTTTAGGGGGATTTTAGGGTTTTGGAGGAGCGCCTTCCTGTGAAGGGGGGGCGCTTCTCCCTGTTCAAGGAGATAATGTTCAAGGAGAGATAATGGGAAAAATTCTATTGATCGACGTTGACGGGACACTGGTCAACTACGAAAATCAGCTCCCGGCCTCGGCTGCGAATGCCATAAGAAAAGCCAGGGCGAACGGACACAAGGTCTAT
>DLYC01000230.1 GCA_003447895.1 Lachnospiraceae bacterium
ATCAAGATCTATGTGGACGCGGACGCGGACGAGAGGATCCTTCGCCGTGTGATCAGGGATGTCAAGGAGAGGGGCCGGGATGTAGAGGGGATCGCCAAGCAGTACCTGACTACGGTGAAACCGATGCACTATCTCTTTGTGGAGCCGACCAAGTACAGCGCGGACATCGTCATCAACAGCGGGCTCAACGATGTCGCCTTTGATGTGATCAAGGTCAAGATCGAGACGCTCTTAAAAGATGCGGGAAAGCTCTGAATCAGGGCATCAAACTTGTAAAGAGACTCCGGATAGGGTACTATTTGAAGGTACGGAAAAATCCGGGATATAACGGAAAACAGGTCAAAATACAGACTGCGCGGCGCTCTTTTGCCGCATTCAGAGCAGTTCTTTTCAGAAAGGAAACAGATACATGGAGAAAACACAGAGACAGATCATCCTCACAGGCGACCGCCCGACAGGGCGCCTTCACCTTGGCCATTACGTCGGATCCTTAAAGCGCCGCGTCGAGCTTCAGAATTCCGGCAAGTTTGACGAGATCAATATTTTGATCGCTGATGACCAGGCGCTCACGGACAATGCCGACAACCCCGGCAAGATCAGGGACAATATCATAAACGTCGTTCTGGATTATCTGTCCGTAGGGCTTGACCCGGCAAAGACGACGATCTGCGTACAGTCGGCGCTTCCCGCGCTGCACGCGCTCACCTTCTACTATATGAACCTTGTGACAACGGCGCGCCTTTCCCGAAATCCTACGGTCAAGGCGGAGATGCTGATGAGAGGGTTCGCGGACGAGGGACTTCCGGCCGGCTTCTTTACCTATCCGGTCTCCCAGGCGGCGGATATCACTGCCTTTGACGCGACGGTCGTCCCGGTCGGCGAGGATCAGCTTCCGATGATCGAGCAGACAAGGGAGATCGTGCAGAGATTTAACAATATTTACGGAGAGACGCTGGTCATGCCCAGGGCCATGATCCCGGAAAATGAGACGCAGCGCCGTCTGCCCGGTGTCGACGGAAAAGCCAAGATGAGCAAATCCCTCGGAAACTGCATCTATCTGAGTGATACCCCGAAGACTGTCAAGAAACAGGTCAACGGAAAGATGTTTACAGACCCCACACACCTTCGGATCGAGGACCCCGGCCACACAGAGGGAAACGTTGTGTTCACCTATCTCGACGCGCTCTGCACGGACGAGCACTTCGCCGAGTACCTGCCCGAGTACGCAAATCTCGAGGAGATGAAGGAGCACTACCGCCGCGGCGGCCTCGGTGACGGCGTCTGCAAAAAGTTCCTCATCAATGTTCTCGAGGAGGAGCTCAGCCCTATCCGCGCCGAGAGAGCCAAATGGGAGGCGGATATCAACAGCGTCTACGACATACTCCTGGAGGGAACAAAGAAGGCGCAGGAGAGGACCAACCAAACGCTCGACCGCGTCCGCAAAGCTATGAGGATCGACTATTTTGACGACCGCAGGATCATCGGGGAATGGGAGACCGTTCTCAAAGAAGCGCAGCAGCCCAGGGGAAGACGCTGAAACAACCGGAGGACGCCACATTGACTGAATCGAAGATACCGGGCGGGGAGCTCAGACTGAACATTAAGCGCACAATGCAGATCGGATTTGCCTTCTTCGGGATCCTTCTTCTGTGGCAGGTCTATGATTCATGGTGCCCGACATTTCTGACGGATATCATTGCGCGAAGAATGTACGGCCTATCCACCGCGCAGCTCAAGGCCGGCGACTCCGCCAAAATCCTGAACGTGCAGTGGCTCGTCGGAATCATCATGGCCTGCGACAATCTGGCGGCCCTGATTCTGCTGCCCATATTCGGAGATCTGTCAGACAGGACAAAGACCCCCATCGGAAAGCGAATGCCCTACATCCTTGTGGGCACCGCCGTGTCCGCGGTCGCTTTTCCGTTTATTCCGCTCTTTTTTCATCAGAACAATGTGGCGGCCATGGTGGCTGTGATGGCGGTCGTCCTGATCTTTATGATGATGTACCGGAATCCGGCGGTCGCGCTCATGCCGGATATTACTCCGAAGCCTCTTCGCGCAAAAGCAAACGGACTGATCAATATCATGGGATATCTGGGCGGCGCGTTCGCAACCATCCTCGGCGTATTTATGAAGCTGTCGGATTACATCAACGTGGATGACAGCGCGAGGAAACTTTGGGTCATCGAGACTCCGTTTCTGATCGCCTCTGTCCTCATGGTCATCTCCGCGCTGGTTTTGTTCCTGAGTATTGATGAGAACCGGATCGCGGAGGAGATGAAGGAGGAAATGGCGCTCGGCGAGAGGATGGCCGCTGTAGAGAATCCGGTGGAAGACAATGCGCCAATGTCAGCCGCGAACAGAAGGATGCTGATCGCGATCCTGACAGCGGAGTTTTTGTGGTTCATGGCGGACAACGCCATCGGCACGTATGTCGGGAACTATGTCATTTACTATATGAATTCGTCTTCGAGCGCGACAATGATGCTGACGATCGTAGGCGGACTTGCCAGCGTCGTCGGATTTGCTTCCGCCGGCGGTATTGCGGACAGGATCGGGAGAAAATGGACGATCTCGGCAGGCCTTCTTCTGACAACGGTCAGTATCGCAGCGTGCTGCTTCGTCACACCGACCGGGGTGGTGACGGGCGTCAACGGGGAGTTCGCCTTTCCTATAGTTCTGTTCGCGATCTGGATGGTCAAGGGATTCGGAATGGCACTGGTACACAGCTGCTCGTTTCCGATGGTCGTGGAGCTGTGCCCCAACAGCCAGATCGGAAAGTTTACCGGCTTCTACTATGCGGCCAGTATGTCCGCACAGACGATCACGCCCGTGGTGCTGGGACTCGTGTTCAAAGCGACCCGGATCTGGAGAGCCCTTCCCGTCTATTCGACTTTGCTCTATGCCCTGAGCCTTGCTGTATTTACGCTTCGTGTCAAGAATATCCGGGCCGAAAAGATCAAAAATGCCCGCGGACTGGAAGCTTTGGATGACAATTGACGGTATGCGGCATTTCAAGTATTTGACGTGTCGTGTATAATATAGGAGTGATCATTAGATACTTTTCACAAAAAGGAGACTAATATGGCCGAAAAGAAAAATGCTGTAAACGCAGCGGAGGAAAAAGAGGTCAAAGCTGAAGAGAAGGTCGCTGAGACCGAAGCTAAGACAGCGAAGACCGCAAAGACGAAAACCGCGAAGACGACAAAGACAACAAAGACTACGAAAGCCAAAGCAGCAGGGACCGCGAAGAAGACGGCAAAGGCTGCGGCTGACAATAAAGAAGAGACAGCAGAAAAGCCCAAGAAGACCACCAGAACCAGAAAGACGACAGTGAAGGCGGATGCTGAAAAGGCTTCCAAGGCACCTGCCAAGAAGACCACCAGAACCAGAAAGACCACGGCTAAGAAGGCAGCGGCAGCGCCTGCAGTCGAGGAAGTAAAGGCAGCTCCCGAAGCGGCAGCACCTGAAGTCGAGGAAGTAAAGGCAGCTCCC
>DLYC01000161.1 GCA_003447895.1 Lachnospiraceae bacterium
CCGTGACCGTATCGCCTGTCAGGTCTATAAGTGTTGTGCCATTACTCAGAACGACTTTTGATACATATTCGTTAGCCATATTAGATTATTCCTCCGATATAGACGGTTCTGCCGCCCATTTGATTAGATACAGATTCGACCTGTATCGGGTTTACAGTTATGTCGGAAAGCACTATTTTCTGTGCCGTTTCCAGAACAGTACCGTTGAAGTCTGGGTCAACAATCGTCTGCCCTTGATAAGTAGGAGCGTCACGCTCAACCACCTTGATGACTGTTCCTGCTTCGCCGTCCATATGCAGGTCGAGGGACATCTCTCCATCAATATTCAGATTCAGCGATAACTCGCCATCTAATACCACTTCCTGCTGTGGCGAAAACATATCAAATCACCTCTCTTATGTGGTTCGGAGAGCCTTGGATAAACACCTCTTCGCTTGCTCCCCTTGTGCCGTCCTCTGTTTTCCAGTTGAGCATCATCGTGGCAGTTTTCGCTCCAAGCTGAAGTGTTTCCTCTTGCGTGAGAGTCCATGAGAGTGAATCCTCTCCGATGGTAGCATCCGAAAGGTCTTTTTCAATGATGTTTACACCACGTTCTTTGATAGTAAGAATCGCAACGGAGATTTCGGAGACATTAACCACTTTGAATTTGTATTTAATTGTCGGAGTTGTTCCGATGATGATTTTGGTCATTGGTCACCTCCCGTATATCTTCCACCGCCGACCACTCCTTTGATTATTTTGGATGTGTTCATACATTACCCTCCATACGTGTACGTCCTGTCGCTACCGTATCCGATGCGTGTCAGGCTGATGGATTTAGCAGATGTATCAATGTCAACAACATCAAATGCCTGCTCTGCGGTCGTTCCAAGGACTCTCTCCGTATATCCATAGAATCTATCGCAAGTCACGGAAATAACAGGAACCCCGCCTTCCGTTTTCACCATTCCGTCGAAGTGATCATGTCCACCAATCACACAAGCAACCTCTGCTCCGGCATTGGTAAAGTCAAACGTTCCGTATGTCTGCCTCGCGTTGTACGCTTCTATGGCAGGAATAACGCTGTTTGTATTAGTCAGCTTTTCGTGGATGATGAGACTATCATCTGTCTGCTTGTACAGTGAAAAATGAGTGATAAAGACAATAGTCCATCCTGTCGGAGCATCTAGCATTGACTGGCAGAAAAAGTTTTTCTGTTGGTTGTAGTTGTTTCCTTCGTTGCAGTTGAGGCAGATAAAACGCACTTTCCCGCCAACATCATCAATGACATACGACCCATACACGGGATTGACTGCCTTGTACATTGTCTCCTTGTCGCGGATAAGCAGATTGTACAGTGTAGATTTATTGAGCTGTGCGATGCTCGAGTCAATTGCGCCATAATCGTGATTTCCGAAAATACTGTGCATCCAATCCCATACAGGAGAAAAGACCTCTCGGAAAAGCATTAAATCCTTAACCGCTTTATCCTGTGTATCATAACCAGATGTGGTGGAATCACCACCGAAAAACGCAAGTCCGATGTTAGCATGGTCATGCAGATATGCCATGAGCGCAGGAGAATGACAATCGTTGTGCATCAATCCATCTGCCCCCCTAAGATGCGTGTCAGTAATAAATACAAACCTTGTTCCGCTACCAATCGGGGGAGTTGATGCTTTGGCTATGGAAAGTGCTTTGGTCTTGATGTACGTCTGCCAGTAATCTGGGAGTTTTGCCTCATTTGGCTTGAGAAGATACACGCCAATAGTGCTTATAAATTCGGGATCGACTGCTTTTGCATTTGCCGAAGAATCAGTAAACCTTCCTACGGACACACGGAAATACTCGTATCCTTCCGTTTTGAATTCAACAATCTTATCGGCATATTCGGGGTGTGTCGTTGTGTTTGATTCTCCATACTGGTCGAACGTTCCGTCAGCTTTAAAAGCAAGAGCATTAATAGCATATCCACTAGGTGGGACGAGGATAACCTTGTAAGCACCATCGAAGGAGATGTTTGTATTGACATAGTTACAAATAAATCTCTGCGATGTGAGCCATTCCCCTGTCTCTAATGAATAATATCCTCTGCTCCATCCTAACGGCCAGTTTTCAGTAGATAATCTCGCAATGTCAGCAGGCTCCTTGAGCATTAAATCAATTAATCCGCTCTTTAACTCACTAACATCAGCCTCCATGCCGTCCACTTTGTCGACCGCTGCGTCGACTTTTTCGACCAGCTCATCGAGGTTGTATCCGTCATAGTCTCCCGCCCAGGTGTCGGTGTCGAGCGCCTGGCCATTGTTGTCGGTGAAGATCTGCGACCGTAAAATCTGATCTCCGGATGTGATGATAAACTGCCCGAGCAGTGTTCCAGCTACAGCAATGGCTGGCTGATCTAACTCAGCATAAGCGCCATAAATAGAGACAATGCTTTCATCTTCCTGTCCGATGCGGATTTCCTTAGACTCGCCGACGATCTGCGCCCCTACCTTATCGGGCCGGATGATGATCAGCTTGACGGTCGCATCGCTGCCAATATCGTATAATTCCTGCTTATAGGTGAGCTTGGCGAAAACATACCGTGTATTATCGTCAAGGGCGATAGATTTGATCGACGGTCGTGTGCCGTCATGGTCGTATAAGTCGAGCGTTATATTTGTCTCTAACAATTTCAGAGCCATGTTCTACATCCCTCCTCAAAGCTGATACGTCGCAATATACGTCGTACGGATATATGCGTTTCCGCCGTTGTGCACCTGGATCAACTTGCCATCCGCGTTTTGACCTACACTGACGGTCACATTCGTCGCCGCGCTGATCGTCTTAATCCCTATCTCACCGTTTCCTGCTACTCCGATTAAATACAAGCCTTTCATGTCAGCTGACGGATAGGCAGAATTAACGATAAGCATGATAGTCCCAGCGCCGAATCTCTTGAAATCATAGGCACCAGCCGCTACCGAGAATGTATAGATTCGCACGATTCCCTCGGTTTTCCTTTCCTGTGCGGTGATTCTTGTCACTGCATCAGTGAGCGTGGTCTGCATCTCTTCCACCGATTCGGGCAGCGAGATCAGGCTGGGGATCCTTGTCACAGACTCGACGTTGATTCCGTTGATGCTGACACGGTAGAGCGGGAATTCTACGAGCGTGTCCCCGCCCGCGATGGATCCGGAGGTGTATGCCGGCACGTCCGGAGAGCTTGCCGCAGGCGTCCCGGTGATGACCGCGAGCTGCATGTCCTCGATGGCCTTTACGCTGCTGGTGTCCTTCGTATACCGCGCCACGATCAGGTCGATTCTCTGCATCCCCTGGGCGCCGTTCTCGATCGCCATGGATTCGGTCGTGCCTCTCTCGATGGTCGCCGTGCATCCTTCCGCGATCAGGAGGCCGTCTGCGATCGCGACCTCGTTCGCCGAGACGATCGTCGCTGCCATCTTTGACCCGACGTCCATGATGTGTACGCCGGCCCCCAGAAGCCCAATATTAAAGTCCCTCTCATGCTGGGACGTCACATGCGGCTCGTCCCGGTAGCCTGTGATAATTTTCATGTACTAAGCCTCCACATTAATATCGTCTTCCAGCTTGTATTCTATCTGCCGGAAGCCGTCCTTCCATGTCACGATCTTCCCCGCGATCGGGGATGACATCGTCACGCCTGAGAGATAGTCCCTGCCGCCGACGATGTCGCCGATCCCGATCTCGAGAGACGAGTCGACGGTCATGCCGAATTTGTTTGTGCCGATCAGTTCCTCGAGTTTCTTCCGCCCGGACTGTATCAGGTCGGGGAGCTCCCCGCCCGAGTAGTCATAGACGTCCGCGATCTCATCACGGCCGAAGAAATGCTGCACGGTTCCGATGTTTCCATTCTCATCCGCGTACAGGTGATAGACCGTGCGGTTCTTAAGTTCTCCCTTACCGAGACAAATGAGGTGATTGACGCCGTCATTATTGACCTCGACGGTATAGTCCATCCTCATGTCCGAGGACAGCTCGATCCTCTGCGAATAGTCCACGATCGGGACGGCGGACACGACCACGGCCTTGAGCGCCTGATCATATCTCAGCTCCAGCCTGTATCCGCGCGACTTGAGGAGCTTCGTCAGCCCCTCTTCCAGAGTGCAGTATCTGTCGTATTGATACCCCGACACCGTCACGCCTGTGTCCTCTGTAACGCCCACGAAAAGCCCCGGAATAGCCGCTTCCACGCGCGACTTGACGATCGCGTTGAGCTCTCCGGAGTCTGTTGCGTAGTCCTGCCCGGAAGGCGGCGAGATGATCGATTTCTGCAGCCTTCCGCGCCAGGTAAATCCTCCCCGGCAGATGATCCCTTCGGCTGTCTTTGTCTTCATTCTCCTGACGACGCCGCCGTATTCCGTATCGGGGATATAGATCAGCGATCCGGGCTCGATCGGCTGGTACTCGTCGCGGGAGAATTTGATCTCGAAGCTGTTCTCCTCCCGGCCTACTTCAAAGTCGTAGCTCTTGAAATGGAGGAAGCCCAGCTCCGTCCCGGTGCTGTCCGCCAGTATCAACTCTTTCACGTCCGCACCTCCTGCCTCGGCTCACTGCGCTCCTCGAAGAGCGTCAGGTCAAAGCCGAATGTCCCCGGCCAGCTGATCCGCAGCGTCCCCGCGGGGAGCTTGTCGAAGACGGATTCCGCTTTGTTCCGCAGGTCGAAGGCATTCTCCGCCCGGCCATTTGCCAGTGTCTTGACGATCGTCCCCTTCTTGGAGTCGATCGTGATGCGCTCCGACTGCTCCAGCGTGTCGAGGATCTGGTAGCCGTGTCCGTTGATCAGGATCCGCGGATCGACCACAGGTCCGAAGATGATCATCTTGAAGTCCGATTCGAAGGGGATCTCTGTCGGCCACGATACCGCCCCTGAGACACCGGAAAAATAGTCGTAAGGATAGTCGTAAGGATAATCGAGGAAGGCTTCCTGCGTGTCTCCTGCGCGGGAATAAAAGTGTCGTGTTTTCTCCCGGATCCAGAAGGGATTCGGGCAGTAAAACGACACCTTATTGTCCACTAAGAAGTTACTGTCGTCCGGATCGGTCTCGCTCTCGCTTGCGAAACAATCGATATAATAATCATTCCAGATAAGCCTCCCCGGAGTGACGTTTCGCATGTCCAGCTCGAAGTCGTCGTGCATCTGGTCGAGCAGCGCCAGCTTTTCCTCGTCCGTGCCGAACAGCGTGAGCGTCGCCTCGTAGGTCGCCGCGTCCTTGGTAAAGGCCGTGACGCGCTCTCCGTACTGGAGCGCCACCGCGCTCGGATCGTACTTCCAGGCGTGGAAGCTGGCGCCCCGACGTGTCCGCAGCGTCTCGCTCCGGAGGTTGTATTCTCTGCCGCTCGAGGCGACGTATTTAAGATTTACTCCGCTCATACCTTCACCCCGTGCTCTCTCAGGAGCCTTGCAAATTCTCTGCCGTCAATGCTGAAGGACATCCGGCTGAGTGCCTCGATAAGCGCCGCATACATCGCGGCCGCCTGACGGTCATTCGACCGCTCGATCCTGTCGGCCAGCTCCTCCAGTTTCTTCCAAAATTCCGAGAGCGGTACGACTGCTTCCGATCCTGCCTCGCCGACACCGATTACGGAAGGCGCGTCGAAGACACCGCCCTCTGCGTACCAGTCAATGCCAAAATGCGGGACGCTCGGAGGATTCAGCGAAAATTCTCCGCTGATGTACGGATGCGGGAGCTTAAGATCCGGAAGGCTCCACGAGAAGTTGAAGAAGCCCTTTATAGCTTCGATCGCGGACCGCACCTTTTCCTTAGCCGCCTCGATCTTCTCCTGTATCTTGTTCTTGATCTCGTCAAACTTAGATGTCACGTCTGACTTGAGGTTACTGACCGTATTAGAGACGCTGCTCTTAAGATTATTCCAGGCCGTTACAACCTTCTCTTTAAGCGTGTTCGCCCACTGGCAGATCGTGTCCCAGTTTTGGTAAAGAGCCACACCGATGGCGATCAGTGCCGTGATGATGGCGATCGCGATTCCGATCGGACCTGTCAGCGCTCCGATGACTACACTCATCACGCCGCCGGCTGCGGAGGCCGCGCCGAAGATCGTAACAAGTGATCCTATCACGCCGATGATCGATCCGACGATGCTCAGCACAGGGCCGAGCGCCGCGATCAGTCCGACCGCGGTCAGGATCATTCCTTTCTGTTTCTCGTCGAGCCCCGCCCACCAGGTGCTGAGAGCGGACACGCCTTCGGATACTCTGCCGAGGATGTCGACGATCGCCGGACCAAGGTCCGTCACCAGCTGCGCCCCGGTGTCCTTGAGCGTGTTGATGATCGGCGTCATCTGGTCGAGCGGATCCTGGATGCCGTCAAATGTCTCTTCGGTCGTTCCCTCGAGGTCGCCCATTGCATAGCCGAGGTCCTCGAGTGACAGACGGCCGTCACGGCACGCATCCGCGATCGCCGGGCCTGCCTTGTTTCCGAACAGTTCCATCGCGATCTGGGATGCTTCCGCGTCAGATCCGGCATTCACGATCTGCTCCTGCAAGTCTGCGAAGGCTTCCGCGGAGCTCTTGCCTTCCTTGGCGCTGTTCTGCATGGCCTTCTTGAGGCCTCCGAGCATGGAGGACGTGTCGATACCATTCTTCTCACAGTTGGCCAGAAGGTCGACGGATTCGTCCAGGGACAGGCCCATGTCGTCGAGCGCCGACTTATTCTGCATCAGCTGCTGGGAAAGCGTGTCAACCGACGCGCCGCTCTCCTGTCCTGCTTTTGTGAGCAGGTCGAGCATGAGGCCCGCGTCTTCCGTCTCCACTCCCCACGCAGCCATCATGGACTGCACATTATCGATGGACGAGGAGACGTCCGTGTCGTTGACTTCCGCGAATTTTATAAACTTCTCCGACAGGTCCTGCAGCGCGTCACCGGTCAGCCCGAAACGGGTATTGACCTCGCCGACCGCAGTGCCCGCCGTGGCGAAGTCCGTCGGCATGCTCTTGGCGATGTCCCTCGCCCTGTTCTGCATGTCCTCGAGGGCTTCCCCGGAGGCTCCTGTCTTCTTTGTCACGATGTCGAGGCCTTCGTCGACTTCCTTCCAGGCGACCACAGCTGCGGCGCCTACGCCCACGATCGGAGCGGTCAGGGACTTGGTCATCTTGTCGCCGACGCTCTTGGTCTTGCCGCCGATGTCCTTGAGCTTGTCGCCCCACTCCTTGAGCTGGGTGGAGTGGCTCTCGATCTGCTTCGTTACGTCCTCGAGGGCCTTCTCGTATTTGTTGAGGGACCCTTTGCAGTTGTTGATCTCTGCTTTCTTCTTAGCGATCGCGGCCTCGTCGCGATTTTCCGCTTTCTCCATCTGCTCCAGCTCTGCCCGGAGGATCTGCTCTTTTTTGGCATACTCCTCCGTCATCTTCGCGAGATATTTCTGCCTATCTTCCAGCTTCTTGGTCGCAGATGTATTTTTGTCATATTGGGATTGGGCTAATTTAAGCTCAGAGTAGGCCTCTTTGGTCGCTGCAGACACGCCTTTCATCGCGGACTTAAAATCTTCCGCGCCCTGCGCTGTAAGTATCAGCCCAGCTTCCTGTAGATTGTTAGCTGCCATACTCCTCTCCCCAGAATTGCTTGTACGATTTACCGGCGCCCTGTGCGATCCATCGCTGGACCTTCAGGGCCTGTACGTCCTGTTTAAAGACATCGCTTAACAGATCTCTCAGGCCTCCGATCCGGAGGCCCGTGTCGATCATTTGATCAACGTCATGGCAGATCCGATAGAGCCGCGCGATACTCCCGTCTTCTCCAGCAAGCGCTGCGCCTGCGTAAAAAAATCGGCGAATCCCTCGCGTGTGACATACTGGACAAGAAGGCCCAGGTAGTCATTGGCGTCCATGTTCCGGACGAAGTCGACGTCCTTATCGATCCCCATGGCGAGCAGCTTGTTGACCTCATCCTCACATCCGCTGATGTTGCTGATCAGAATGTCGAGGACCTGCCAGATCAGCTCCTCGTTCGCCTTCTGCGATTCCTGGAAGGCCTTGCGCTGTGCTGTTGTCCACTCACTCGGGGCCATAGGCACGAGCTCGCCGTCCACCAGCTTCTGTGGCGTCTTGAACTGCGATTTCTTCAGCAGGTCCGCGTCGATCAGCTTGCGGGCCTCTCTGAGGTTGAATCTCTTAAGCACACGGACGAGCTGCCACACATCGGACGATCTCAAATCATGCAAAATAAAAGCGGGAGCAGCTGCCCCCGCGTCGTTTGTGTTCGGCATCTAAGCCTCCTTAACCGTTGCCCCTCAGGGCCTTCGCCGCCGCCACTGTCGTGATCGGAGCCGCGAAGAATTTGTCCTCTGTGATGCCTGCGTTCGCCTCTTCAGCGGTCAGAACCTTGACCTCCTGATTCTGCGCGTCATCAAAGCCGTAAGCTCTGATGGTCAGAGAATCTGTCTGATCAGAGTGAGAGTCCGTGGACGTTGCCGTAGCATCAGAGTTGTCGACCAGCTTGCACTTGGGATACCAGCGCATGTCCATGGTCTTGTCCTTCTTGATGATCGGCACGCCGTAAGCGAAATACGGCCGCTCCTTGATGCCGCCGGACATGATGATGCCCGTGTCGACCGTGTCGCCCTTCATCTTGGCGATGATCGCCGCATCGAAGGCGAGCTGCGTGACGCTGATCTCCTTGTAGGTCACGATCGTGTCGGACTCGTAGACAGCGCCGGAAGCGTAAGACTCATAAGAGTCAGAGTTGTCCGCCACATCGATGTCAACCACAGTAGGGAGCTTGACCACATCGGCGTCAAAATCCGCCGCGGCCCAGTCCTTGTTCGTGTTGAAGCAGATGTACTGCGCGCCAACAGTATATTTTGTAGACGGCCTCTTTTCTGTAATAGCCATTTATTTTCCTCCAACTTTTTCGAATAACTTATCGGTCATCAGTTTATAATATCGATCCTTGTTACGATCCCATGTCGGGGTGAGATGCGGCTGTGCGTCCATCTTCTTTGTGCCATGCTCGACAAATTTTCCGTAATACTGGCCCCAGGAGACGAGCACAGCGTCTTTTCCGGACGGCGCCGCCTGTACAGAGTCGAGCATGTGGGTATAGCCTGCTCCGCGTCTGCGCGGCTTCGGGAGCCTGTGGACATCCTCCGCCAGCGATTCTCCGGCGATCATGAGCACGTCCGCGATGCCGTCGGCGGCCTTCTCATACTGCTCGAGCAGCTCCGCGAACTTCTGGAGCCCCTCAGGTCCTATCTCGGCCATATCACAGGTCCTCCGTGATCTCGACGCGGAAGTAGTAGTGATGCCATGCCGGGCCGTTCGTTGCGTTGATCGTCTCGTGATAGATGACGGGATGGTAGCCCGCATCGTTAAATGCCTTCTTCAGCCTCAGCAGCTCCGCAGGCCTTGCTGTCCGCGAGGCGAAGGACACCTGATAGGTCACTACGGTCTCGTAGTCATCTCCGGACGCCATCACGTCCTCGATGATGTACTCCCAGTAAGCGATCTTCGGCCACGCCTTCAGGTCCTCCAGATAAAGCTCATTCTCCCGGGCCGTCACTCCGACGCTCTCGATCAGATCAATAAGCTCTTTCTTTGTCATTCCTCTACCACCTCATAATCCATAGACGGATTGACCAGTGTCAGCTCCGTCTCCATGTATCCCTGGCTGGACAGCACGTCGGCCTTGTTGTAGACCTTATGCTGCACGCCATCGATCAGGCAGACGCAGTTCGAGCTGATGCCCGACCACTTCGGGATCCTGATCTTCATAGTCACTTCCTTATCCGCCTGTTCGAATGTGATCCGCGTGCGGTCATAAACCGCGATGTCTCTAAACCACACAGGCCTCATGTTCCGCGCCTTGATCTTGCGCTCTCCGTCCCGGTCGACGATGTCGTAGAGTGTGAAGCACCCGTCCGTGTATTCGGGCAGCGTCGCCATCTTGTTAAGTCGCATCCGCCACCTCCTCGGAGAGCTGCCACGAGCGGACGTCCGGGCCGTAATTCTGCAAAAACTCCTCAAAGCGATGGACCATGTCATAATAGACGGCATCCTTGAGGAGTCCGCGGCCGACCCGGTCTGTCTCAAAGTCCGCGCCTGGTTTGAGCGAATCGAGCCTCTGCTCGCATCTTTGGATCGATCTGATGATCACGTCGTCAGGAGTATAGGGCGGAATCTGATTATCCGCCCGGATCTCCTCCGCCAGAATTTCATATTCTTCTGTCGTCATCAGGCTCCGCCCTCCTTCAGATTATTCCTCGGTCTTGCTCAGAACAGCGGGGATGTACTCAGCGAGCTTTGTGACGTTGAAGACATAAGCTACGTTGTCGTCATCCGCGCGGCCGTTGCCGTATACCTTCGCGATCAGAAGATCTGCATCCTCGAGGGCCTTGGTCTCTTTGTACTCCTGTACCTTCATACCGGAGAATCCCATGGTGTAATGGCCTTTGATGGTAGCTGCTGCGACGCCCTGTGCCATCTTGGGTTCTGCGATAACTGTGACGGGGATGAAGCTCTTTGTGATGTAGCCGCCGGAGATGCTGTCACCGTACAGAGCAGGGTTTACATAGTTGTAAACGTCCGCAGGGTTGGCGACGACTGCGATCTCGTTGACCGCACGCTTGCCGCCGTTGGACAGCGCAGCGAGTGCGGGAGCGAGCTGCTTCGGAGAGAAGCCTGTCAGAGTCTGGTTTACGGTCTTGGCTGTGTGCGTTCCATCCTGGCCGGTAACACCGATCTGCTTCAGGATACCGATCGGCTGGTCCTTACCGGTGCCGTTCAGATAGCCGTCAGCGATGCCGTCATACATAGCCTCCTGCAGGATCGCGCGGAAGTATCTGTCGACATAGCCAATCTCGAGGTCTCTGATGGACTTGGGGATGATGCAGTAAGCATAGAGCTTGCCGACTTCGATGTTCAGGCCGGTAAGTGTTGCGGACAGCTCGGCGCTGTTGGAAAGTGCGGAAGCAAGGGATCCCCAAACAGCCGCGCCACTCTTAGAACCGGTCAGCCAGTGCTTCACATTTGCAGGTGCGAATGTGATCAGGTCAAGGATCGGATACTCTGTGCGGACATCTTCCAGGGTCTTGTCGATAGTCTCGATCGGGATGATGTCGATCTGCGCTGCAGTGAGTGCCTGCTTTGCGCCGCCCTTCAGCATCTCATAAAATTTCTTCTCGGCTTCGGAAAGCGGACGAAGGCCGAGGCTCTTCTTGTATTCCGCATCCTGCTCAGCTCTCTGAGCCTCACGGACGACCTGCTCGATCAGGGAGCTCTGCGTCTCGCTGATCACCATCTCCATAGCCTCTGTGATGGCCACAGTCTTGTCTTCTGCATCGTTCAGCATCTGGACGATCTTTGCTTTTGTCTCTTCGTTAAGGGGAGTCTTGTCGATTCTCATTTTGTTCTCCTTTCGAAATATTCGGCCCAGCCTGTCTTCTTCGGCTCGGGCTGGTTGGTTGTTTTTGCAACTGCGCCGTTGACGGCATCGGCGAATTCCGCTGCTGTCACTGTCGGCGTCATGGCTTCGCCCATCTTAGCGACGATCTTTTCCGCAAGCGCGTCTGTGTCGATGGGCATCGACTCCAGGACTGCTGCCGGCGCGGTCAGTTTCTGCATGATCACACCGAAAGCGGACTGCTTAGGCTCGTCGTCGTCCTCATCGTCTTCGTCGTCGATGTCGGTTGCGAAGCCGTAGTCGACCGCGTCCTTCGGCAGGATCCACGTCTCGGCGTCCATGAGGGCCTTGATCTCTTCCTCGGAGATCGTGGCGACCTTCTTGTAAGCCTCGACCGATGCCTGCGTGATGGTCTCGATGTCGTCGGCCGTCTTCCGGAGCTCTGCCGCATTTCCCATCGCCACGGTCCACGCATTGTGAATCATGAGCAGGGAGGCAGGCTGCATCACGCGCTTATCGCCGGCCATAAAGACCACGGAAGCGGCGCTGCAGGCGAATCCGTCGCAGATGGTCGTGATCTTTGCTTTGTGTTCGCGAAGCACATTGTAGATCGCGAGGCCTTCCGCCACATCTCCGCCATAACTGTTGATATGGACCCTGATCTCATCAGCGTCCAGCTCTTTAAGCTGTCTGACGATGCTCACGCCGGACTGTTCGCCCTGCGACTCCCACGGCCATGCGCAGATGTCGCCGAAGATGTACAGATCCGCAGACGTGCCATCGTTGACGAGCTGAAAGAACTTACTCGGAGTTTTGGACATTCCGTCTTTCCCTCCTTTCCTTATGTTTGCTTTGTTTACGGTTGCTATCTCTTACGGATTCTTCAGACAGATCATCGGCGCCGCCCGTCGGCTGTGCGCTTTCCTCCAGTCCTTCCGTCGCGTAATTCTTAGTAAGCGCTCTCTTCGTGGAAAAGTCCGTATTGAGAGCGGGATACCCTACCATTTCAAAGATCTCGTCAAGCGTAAAGCCGATCGCTCTCAGCTTGTCGAGACTGTTCGCCGCGTCGATCACGTCGATGTGCTTGAAGTGAGCGAGCCACACAAAAGCGCGCTCGCCTGCGACGTAGTCCGCCTGGCCGACCAGCTTCGCGTTCAGCGTGTCATTGATCACTTCCGCCACAGGGCTCACGGCATACGTGATAAACTCGTTCGTGGCGTCCGACTGCTCCGTGATCTGACCATTGAAGACACCCAGCGGGATGTCATAGGCCGCGGCGCATTCCTTGTTAATCGTGTCAGCGAGCGCCGTCACCTCGGCGGCGGACACCTGCTTCTTCACGTCCATAAATTCGAGGGACGAGCCTGTCTGCTCTGTGATGATGGCGAGCTTCTTGCCGTCAATCTTGGCCTTAAACTCGTCGAGGACGTTGTCCAGCGTCAGCCGGACCTCTTTGCCGTCCGTCGTCCGTCTCCGGAACTGCAGATTCGCGTCGACCTTGTACTTGAGCAGCGGCGTGTTCGCGATCGTCTCAAGGGATCGCACCGCGTCAAGCGCATCGTCGAGGCATCCGAGGACGTTCTTAGTAAACACCCTCAGCTTCTCCGTCCCGAATCTGAAGTGCAGGACGTCGTCAGAGTTGACGCCATACCGCAGCGTGACCTCGTTATATCCGTCGGTGAGGACGATGTGGCTGTAGGTCTTCCCGAACAGCACATAGTCGTCCATCTGGTAGGAGTTGGCGCGGTAGTATTTGCCGTTAGCCATCCTTACAACCACGCAGTCACCTGTCGAGACCAGCTCGCGGGCCACGTTAAACCAGAAGTCGGTCGCGGTCTCATTGTCATTGGGCCGGATGTTGAGGCGATAGTACTCCTCGTCCTTCCGGCGCTCTTCGCCCTTGGTCAGCACGATCTCACTCTTCGCGATCGCCTTGGCGATCATGCACGCGGCCTTCTCCTGTGCCATAACGGCCAGCTGCACCTTGGTCAGATCGGTCGCTATGATCTCCAGGACATTCGAGATGTCCCCTGTCTTGCTTTTAAATAACCACTCAAACATAGATGATTGTCTCCTTCAGCAGATCAGCGGAAAATTCTGCCGCCACGAAAGCCATAAAGCCGTCGTTTTTTCTGAGCTTGGGCTCAATCTTTACATACTGCATGCTGCCGTACTTGTCCGTCAGCGTCCCGGTGTTCTGTGTGTACCACCGCATTATCGCGCTGTCGCCATAGTCCACCCGGTGCTCCGAGAAGAGCTTCTCGACAGACGGCGCGATGATCCCGCAGGCGCTCCCGATCTTCCGGATCAGGCGGACCGTCCCCTGGGGATTGTCCCTTGTCTCGATCGGGATGCCCCGCTGCTCAAAGATCGTCTTAAACAGCGTGTATCTGTACGTGTCCATTGTTATCTTGACCACGGAATAGTCGGACATCTGCCGCTCGCACCAGTCCACGATCCCGTCGACCGGGATGACCGGAGCGCGTACCACCTCGAAGTCTTTAAAGCCCGCCTTCCCCGCGTCCGCGATCGGGAATTTAATGCTGTTAAGGAAGGGGCTCTCCGAACAGATCCATGTGTGCTGACGCCAGATGTGGTTGCCGTCGTCGTCGATCGTGAGTATACCGGCGGAGGCGAAGTCGCGGACGTCCGCGTAGTCGATCCCGATGATGGCGGACTTCCCTCTCGTGTCCTGCGTCTTCCGGAGCGTCTTCCGCTTCGCGTCCTTGTAGGAGCACAGGAGGATGTTCTTCCAGCTCGTGACAGCCTGCTCCTCGCGGAGCTGGGGAAGGTTGCACCTCTTGGTCACGTATTCCCGCCATTTGTCCTGGTCATTCTTGGCGCGCTCATATCCGCGGGCGATCGCCCTCTCAAGCGTCGGCAGGTATTCCATGGAGGGGTTGGCCTTGTGCATCGGATCCCACTTGCCGATCTCGCTCTCGCGGTCAAGCCTGCAGAGAAAAGGGAAAATCCCCAGCGGATTAGCTCCGCCCTCGAGGATCTTCCGGCAGTCGTCCAGGAGCTTGTCGAGCGGGCCTTCGCGGACGTATCCGTTAGTCGTGATGATGATCTCCCTGAAGTGCTTTTTCTTGCCTTCTGATGACTCGAACACGTTCACGCTGTCGTTGTTCTCGTACGCGTGATACTCATTAAAAAAGATACAGCCAGGAGCCTTGCCATCCTTTGTGGAGGCGTTGCTCGTGTTGTATCTGAGGATGGAGCGTGTCTCGAGGTTTTCAATGACTTCCTTAGTTACCCGGAATTTGCCCTTGAACTTCGGATTGCGGTCCAGCTTGTTGTAAACGACGTTGAACGTATCCTTGATCTGCGCCTCACTGTTCGCCACAAGCTCCACATGGTACTCGGGGATGCCGTACAGCGGCGTCTGTAAGAAGTTCGCGAGCGGTGCCATGAAGCCATCCTTGCCGTTCCCTCGTCCCATCAGCATCACTATCTCGGGGAAGAGCGGCTCGCCTGTCGTGTCGTACATGAAGACGAACGCGAGGACGAATTTCTGATATGGAAAGAGCGGGTAATAATTTACTTCGAGATACCGGATGCAGTTTCTAAACGTCGTTTCGTCAAAAAACACGTCCTTCCGCTTGAGCGTGGGCTTGACGACGTTCCTGATCAGTAGCTTTCGGTCGCGGTTGATCCACTTCGGGTGTTCTTTGCAGTAGGCGAGATAGTCGTCTATCTCCTTACAGATAATCATCCTTGCCACCCGACAGCACTGGCGTCTTGAGGTCGAGCTTGTCCAGGATCTGGAGCATGATCGAGGTCTCCCGCTGCAGATCCGTCACGCTTGGATTGGCGATCGTCTTGTCGTGGCCGTTCCCTGTGCCGACCGTGATCCGGATCCCATTCTCCGCGATGTCATAATTGAGCTGCTCTTTAAGGCGCCAGTGCATCATATACGTGTCGACCAGGTCGACGCAGTAATCTGTGACCTTATTCTGCGCCTCCAGCTGATCGATCAGGGACTTTCTGATTTTTTCCTCTGTCGTCATCTGTCTTTACTCCCTTTTACGTGAGATTTTTAGAATCTTTCCGGAGTCTAGTCCGCCCCTTCCGTTCCTCCCGCCAGAAAATACTCAAACTTTTGACCGGGGGGAGTTTACCACCGTTCCTCTGTTGCATATTTTTTACGCGGCTGCGGCTTCCATACCCTGCCGTGTACTTCGTTGTGGCAGCCGTCACATATAGCTTCGAGGTTGTCCTCGTCCAGCCCAAGGTCCGGCCGCTCCTCATAGGGCACGATGTGATGGACCTGTGTCGCCCGCTTGATCTTCGTCCGTACCCCGGACCTTAACTTCTTGCGGCACTCCTGACATTCATAATGGTCACGGATCAGGATCCTCTCGGACATCCGTCTCCACGCCACAGAATGATAGAAGCGCATCTTCTCCTCTCTAGTCATAAACGAAAGCGGGCCCACGTAAGGGCCCGCGGCGTCATAGTATTTATCGTGCTATCGACCTGCACCAAAAGAGCGCCGTACGTTTGACCGCACGACGCCCCGCTTCTGGAATCATATCACGCTATCATAGTAGCATAAATAAAAGTGCAATTAAATGCGGAGATCATCCATCGGGAAATGCTGCAGCGCGCTCCCGTGTTTAGTCTTCACCTGCCGGACAGAATACCCGACCGCGTCGGCCACCAGCTCCCACGGACAGTAACGGCCCTTGTCGGTGATGTTGGTGTATCGGTGGCGCAGGATCTCCCGGTCGATCTGTGCGTCCTTGTATCCTGTCATCCTGTCCAGCCGCATCTCGATGTCGATCTGGATCGCGATGCACTTCTCATACTTCTGCAGCAGCAGGTCCGACAGCTCCTCCATCTTCGCCGCATAGTCCGACAGATCGTGCTCGGTGTTGTGAGCCTTGGGCATATCACTGTAGTTGATCGCCGCCGGCGCGGTATACCGCAGCCGGATCCGCATCATGTTAAGCTCGATCTCCCGCGCCTCTCTCACCGCGTCCCGATACCTTGTTAAATATTCTCTCGCTGTCATAGATCACTCCCACGCCACAAAATGTATCTTCACTTCTCGGACACCTGTCCGGGCAGATGTCCCTGTCCCCGCAGTCAAGGCAGCACAGCGCCGGCTCCGGTTCGTTAATGTTACAGTCATTGATCAGACATCTCCTCATGCTCTGCCTCCCGCTTCAGGTATCCGCCTATCATGTTAACCGGTACGATAGCTTCCTCGTCCTCCACCAGCTCCACCTCGATCAGCGGGCAGTCCCTCGGCCTCCCGTCGGATCTCAGGATCGTCTCGCCGGTCAGCGCGCACCGGCACGGAGACAGAATCAGCATCTTACAAGTAAGGCAGCTCTTAGGTGGTGTCATGTTAATCAGTGTCGCTCTCATGTCGTCGTACCTCCTCGTCCCACTTCTTTCTAAGCGCGATCTTTTCCTCCGCCTCTTCGTAGCTCATCAGGTTAGCTTCTCTGATCGGCCCGGCATGTCTGCCGTATTCATACTCGCGCCACTTCTGGTAGCGTTCCTCATCCATCCAGTCTGTGACATAATTATCGACTATTGTAGAGAAGCAGCGCCATTGTTTAGTAACTGGGTGTTGCACGTTGAATCTTGGCATCGTCCTGTCACCTCCTAGTCCATCCGGTAAAAGATCAATATCAGTTCGAAGCTAATCACCATCAGCAATGCTGCTTCAAATGTCATTCTGTCAGCACCTCCCAAAGCAAAACAAGATAAAGAATAAATGCAAATACTGCGAGGCCGGCGTGAAGCGGCTCATTATGCAGCACGAGCCGACCGAACACAGCGCCCATGCTGAGACCGAAGAGAATAGTATGTATCGCTCTCATCTAGCACACCCCCACCAAATTCTCTACCGGCACGCGCAGGATCTCGCTGATCCGCTTAAGGACGTACGACGGAATCTCCTCAGCGTTGATCCAGTAGCTCAATGTTCCCACCGATACATGCAGGCGATCCGCCAGCTCCTGCATTGTCATGTTCCTGATCTTCAGCCAGTGCTTTATGTTCTTACTCATCATCGTCCGTCACCTCTTCCTCCCATACGGCAGTAATGTCCATCGAATCGATGTCTGACTCATGAAAGTTGTCCTCTGCTTCTTCCATAGAATCTGCTTCTATCTCCCCTTCGAAATATCCCTCTACATGATATTTTTTCATTCCGTCACCTCTCATACAAACTGTGTGCTTTCTAAATCCTCTTCAAAAAACCATATCGCGCTATCTCCAGTTCCGATATAACAGCGGATACCAATCATGCCAGGGAACTTATCACGCAGAAAGTCGGTGAACTCTTCAATATCATCAGCACACACACTATATTCATTCTCGCTGTGATATGTTCCGTAGTTTTCTGTATGTGATTCAAACCATTCGTTTATGATTTTGATGTCATCCTCATACATTACTCCGTTACCTCCTTACACAATCACAAGCAACAAAATTCCGATAATGCTAATCAGTGCATAAATAATAGCGATGCACATTAGTGTATCTTCGTCAATCATTTCCCTGTACTCCCGAATCCATTCTCTCCGCGGTCTCCGGAGGCGATCTGGTCGACCAGCTCCGGCTCTTCGATCAGGCACGGCACGACGACCAGCTGGCTGATCTTCTCTCCTGGCCTGAAGACGATAAAGCGGTCTCCCTGGTTAAAGAGTGTTACGTGGATGCTGCCGGAGTAGCCGGCGTCGATCGTGCCCTCGGACGTGATCCCGTCCCAGCGCATGAGGCCCGACTTGCTCTTAAGAAGCCCGACATAACCCGGCGGGATCTCGACATGCACTCCCGTGTCTACTGTCTCAGACGTCCGGGCCCTAAGGACTACACGCGTCGGCGTATAGATGTCAAGGCCCGCGTCCGTGTCATGCGCTCTCGTCGGCATGATCGCACATTCGTCAAGCTTAATCTTCATTTTTTCGACCTCCAATCCTCACATGTGGCTGTCAGTTTTGTTTTCTTTTTGGTCTTTTCACAGATTCCGCCTTTGTATGTCGGTTTACACTTGACACAGTTCTTGCAAATCTCTTTCACGCTGTTTCCCTCCCGTCTGTCGTTACGGTCTTGGCCGTATCTATTCCAGTCATCTCGTAGCATGCCTTCCGGAGCCGCTCCGGGTTTGCCCTGTACTCAGCCTCGATCTCCTGTATCTGCTGATAGATCCTTCCGCACCGCTCGAAGCCGAAGCCATACTTGCGATGCAGAGCGATCAGCATGCACGCCATGATCTGCGGCCGGATCCACTTGAGCTGCTGCTGCCTCATGTACAGCCACTGGGCCTCAGTCATCATGCCGGGATTGAAGCCGTTCAGGAACCACACATCCCGCCAGCTTTTTCCGTCGCCGTTCTGGATCTCTATGCCGGTCTCAGTCTCACACATCTGGATCATGCTATGGTCGTGATCCGTCGCGCACTCTTTCCAAACGTCGTGCGAAAGGTCGAAGAGCCGGTTGATAGCCTCCTGCTTCTTGCCCCAGTGCTGCCACAGCGCCATGGCCGTGGCAGAGTAGATGCAGAGGCAATGCTTGCGGCCTTCGGTCTCAATCCTCCTGGTCGCCTTCTGTAATGGGTTCTGTCTCTTCATTCGGTGTTACCTCCGCTTTGTACTTGCGAACCGTCGGATCAGAGACTCCAACCTTTTCCGCGATTTCTTTCACCGTCTTGCCTTCCCGGACCAGCTGCTTGATCTGGTCGATTTTATCCTGCGTGAGCGGCATACCTGTCACTGGTCTTTTGATCGTCGCTCCGCGCTTAACGTCTACTGCCTTGAAGCCTTTCGGCATTGGCGGGACTGTTGGCTGTTTCGGTACATTAGAACCTGGCCGATCTGGTTCCTGTCTGACAGGCGGCACCATCTTTACGAAGTCCCGGATCTTCTGCATGCAGTCGTCGCAAAGGTCCCAATCGTCAAATTCCCGGTTGCCTTCCAGCTCGCCCGTCTTAATATCCCGCTGATCCAGGTTGATGTATCCTGTTTTCTTGGCGTCCTTGTTGAACCGCTTGTGGCAGCGGTCACATTCAATTACTCGCATTTATTTTCTCCCCGTATGCTCTGTCTATCTCCCAAACGACTGCTGAGATCATCTTTCTCACAAACTCGGTATCGCCGTACCGATCAGCGAGCTGGTCAGCTTCTTCTGCCAGCCGCTGCCACCAGCTGTCAGCTGATACCGGATCCGAATGAGCCTTGAAGAATCTCCACAAATCCTGGAAGAACCTAAAATACTGCATCGTGCTCATAACTGCCTTATCCTCACCCAGATCCCGGACGGCGAAGATTTCACCCAGTACTTCTCGATGATCTCCCGGCAGACCTGCGCGTCATCATTCCAGAATCCTAACTGTGTCATGCAGTCCTTCAGGAGCTTGTTGAGATTGTCGGTGTCCGGCTTCGTTATCTTGAATGTTCCATCGAGACGAGAGTCTTCTGTGTGGAAGCACCATGTCGTTGTCAGTTCGATCGGGCCTCCGATCCACGACTCCGGCCGGTGTGCTGCTAGATGATCAGTCAGTTTCTGCCTGGCCGCCATGAGCTCCGGCGGGTTGTAATAAAACGGCTTGCCGTTCCGGATAACAATCTTATGTTCCTGGGCCGTTATTGTCGGCGGGATCATCGCCATAAAAAATTCCAATTCCATCTGCTCTCCTTTTTCTTCGCGGGTCGTCGCTTGCTGGTGGGTGGGTGCGGTCGGCGGGCGTGAGCATTCGCCCGTCGTACCTACCTACCCATGCGACAGTATCGACGTCGGTACCGACGGACACGGAGTATATATACGTAGTATATATAGGTCAATCGGTCGGTACCGACGGACCATGGTCAATCGGTACCATCGGTGTCCTCCGATGCACCATGGTTCATCGGTATCATCGGTACCCCCGACGGACCATGGTCAATCGGTAGCGTCGGTACCCTCGGATTTTCTCCGAATATACGCTTTCCCGTCTTCTCCTATATATTTTTCAAAACATTTTTTATACTCTGCTTTTGCTGATTTACCATCGCTGAACCATCCTTTGAGAGTATCAACTTTTACGTTGATGGCCTCGGCGACAGCTGATGCCAGTACCGGCTCGCCACTCAGCTCAAGGTTCGTAAATGCGATCTCGAACTTGTTTCTGGTCTTCTCTTTCTTTTTGGCTGCCTTTGCCTTCCTGGCTTCCTTGGCCATCTGCCACACCGGCTTCTCCATCTCAGGATCCACGTCTTCGAGGATCCCGGTGACGTCTTCCGTATGGATCGGATAACGGAACCATGTATTGACCGGCTTGAACTTCGGAAACTCTCTGAGTGTTCCTTCTATTCGCCAGGCAGTGATCGACATGGTTCCCTTGACCGCATCCGTGAGGAGCTGTGTCAGCGCCCGCTGCTGCCATTGGTCAAGCTTGTTCTCGCAATAGTCCTGCACCTTGCGGGGCGACAGCAAGTCATCCTGCGATAGATCAGTCTCCCACGGGATCTCTTTGCAATAATTCTTAAGGTACTGGATAGAGACTCGGCAGATCGTCTTATTGACTTCCTGCTGTATAATGTCATCAGTCAGTGGCAGTTCTATCATGTCCAGGAGCGCGTCCGGATCCCTTGCGAAGACTCCGGATCCGCTGGCCCTGTCCATTGATTTCTTCTGTCCCTGTGAACCTTTCGAGTGATGGTGACAGTAGATCACTGCTGCCCCCAGCTCCGTGCAGACCTTGTCGAACTGGTTGCAGAACTTCGCCATCTGGTCGGCGCTGTTCTCATCGCCGGTGATGACCTTATAGATCGGGTCGATGATCACGGCTTTGAAATTCCGGTCCTTGGCTCTTCTGATCAGCTTCGGAGCCAGCTTGTCCATGGGAACTGACCGTCCTCTCAGGTTCCAGATATCTAGGTTATGCAGGTGTTCCGGTTTGATCCCTGCGGCACTGTAGACATTCTTGAATCTGTGAAGGCATGAGGCCCTGTCGAGCTCAAGGTTCACGTAGAGCACGCGCCCCCGCTTACAGTCCCATCCATGCCACTGACGGCCCTCTGCGATCGCTATGCAGAGCTCTATCAGATCGAAAGACTTACCGGCCTTTGACGGGCCGACGATCAGCATCTTATGTCCTTCTCTGAGCACGCCTTTGATCAGTTCCGGAGCCAGTTCAGGGAGATCATTCCATTCCTTTGACAGGTCTTCGATATCCGGCAGGTCGTCATTGACGGCCTCTGTCCATTCCTTCCACTCGTCCCATGATTTGCAGCCGATGTTCGTGTCGATGATGTACTGTTTCTTATCTCCGCGGATACAGCCGGGCATTCTGGACAGCCTTGAAGGGTTCCTGTTCTGCGTGTCGATCACCATGCCGTTCTTCTTGCAGATGTCATACAGGTAATTAACACGCTCCTGGTATTCCTTCTTGTCGTCGGCCTCGATCCTCACGATCGCGTGCACCGACTTGCCGCCGGAATAAAGCAGCACTGCCACAGGAAGGTTCAGCTGACGGATCAGTCCGTTCTGTGCTTCGAGGTCCATGTTGTCAGACTCGACGAGTGCGTACCGGAAGTCCGTCACATTCTCGTTGTTGACACCGTTGCCGTCCAGAGGGTTAAAGCGGATCCACGCGCCGCCCTTATGGTCATAGCTTCCGATCACGTCCTCGATCGTGCCGGTCTTGAGCTGATTCACTACATCGCCGACCTTTTTGGTGTATATGCCCTTGTTGGCCGGAACCAGTTTTACGTGGCCGTCTTTGTTCGCCTTGCTGAATGATTCCGTTACAAATCCGAAGATCTCTTCCGGCTGGAACAGTGTTTCGAGGTACCGCGTCAGCTCTTTCTCAGGCTGCCATTGTTCCGGCTCCTCGAACTCCCTGCTCTCGGCCCAGCCCTCGCCGACGATGGAGCCTTCGTACTCGATCGAATCATCCAGGGACAGGATCCTGCCGGCCTCATGTTTCGGCGGAGCCCATCCGTGTTCCACAGCCAGGTGATAGATCGTCCCGCCGGTCACACCTTCGTCACGCTTGAAAGTCCGCCACTTCTTGTGGCACTCACCCTCATGAAAGCGGCCGAAGTCACGCCTCGACCAGTCTTCCCAGACCGAGCAGGGGAAGCCCTCATATTTGAGGGCCATCCCAACTTCTGCCCATGTCTGATAATCGAGGATCGAAGGATCGATATGATCAAGTAATTCTCTTAAATCAGTTTTGTTTTCCATTTACCACCACCCCGAGGCTTTCTGCTGATCAGCCGGAGGTCTGTATGCTTTAGGGTTAATATCTCTTGGCGTCCGCCATCCGTTCCCGGCGATCCGGTCGATCAGGTTCCTCGCCTGTTCAAAGGACCATGTGCCGACGTTCTGGAAGCCGCGCATCTCTAACTGTTTTATCTGTCTCGGAGTAGCCAGCCCGCTTCTTTTCCTCTCGTTCAACTTGTCGAGGATCATTTCAGCTTCGCCCTGGCTCTTGACATTGTCTGACCTGATACCCAGCTTTTCGAGACGATCACGCTGGTCCTGAGACGGATCCTGAGCAGCCCATCCAAACGGCGGGACATAATCCACGAGGTCACGGGCATTTATACTCATTGCATACTGGAGCGGATCCACGAGCTTGCTCTTCTTCCTGCGCTGAGCAGCCAGCTGTGCGGCAAGTGCCTCTTCTCTCTCGATAGTGACATCATTCGAAGCCTTCTCTTCGGCCGCTTCGATGTCAACTGCTTCGCCCGGATTCTCTTCAAGGTTCTTTGTCATCTTCCTTGCGACCTCTTCGTCATCGCAGATCAGCGCCGCAGGGTGACATAATTCGTGCCTCTCAGTCATCCAGAGAAAGTCGATCAGCAGCAGGTGCTCTTTTCCAGTAGCCGGAGAGAGCCGCGTGCCTCTTCCGACCATCTGAGCATAGAGCGGTCTTGACTTTGTCGGCCTCAGGACGATGATGCAGTCCACAGCCGGGCAGTCATAACCTTCCGTCAGGAGCATGGAATTGCAGAGCACATTGTATTTGCCATCCTCGAAGTCCTGTAGGATCTGGGCGCGGTCCTCGCTGTTGCCGTTGACCTCTCCCGCTACGAATCCGCGTTCGTTCAGGATCTTCATGAACTTCTGCGACGTGGCGATCAGCGGAAGGAACACGATCGTCTTCCTGTCCATGCAGTACTTGGCCATCTCATCAGCGATCTGATACAGGTACGGGTCCAGCGCTGTTCCGATCTCTCCTACCTTGAAGTCACCGGCACTGACTCCGACGCTCCTGATGTCGATCTTAAGCGGCACTGTGAGTGCCTTGATCGGTACCAGGTACCCGCTGCGGATCGCTTCCGGCATCGTGTACTCGAATGCCAGCGAATCGAAGTAGCTCCCGAGATTCTTCATGTCAGCCCGATCAGGCGTCGCTGTGACGCCCAGAACCTTTGAATCGCTGAAATACTGCAGCACATTCTGATAGCTCGCACTGATGCAGTGATGGGCTTCGTCGATGATGATCACGTCGAAGTAGTCTTTCGGGAATTGCTTCAGCCGCTTCTCGCTCATGAGAGTCTGGACTGATCCAACTACCACCCGATACCATTCTCCGAGGCATGACCGCTCTGCTTTTTCGACAGATGACCGCAGGCCGGTAGCCTTGAAGATCTTGTCGGCCGCCTGGTCGAGGAGCTCCCCGCGGTGTGCCATGATCAGCACGCGGTATCCGCGGCGCACGCACTCCTCGACGATCTTGGCGAACACGATGGTCTTTCCTGTGCCGGTAGGCATGACGACAAGAGTCTTCTTCCTGCCGTCATCCCATTCTGCAAAGACATGTTCAAAGGCCTCTTCCTGATAGGGCCTCAGCTTCATCATTAGAAACCGCCTCCCCACTTATTCGCTGCGGGCTTCTTCTCAAGATAGGTGATATTGGTATAGGTCTTGTCCGCCTTGTCACCCTTGCCCTGGGTCTTCTTGACGCGGATCCTGCATGTGAGGCCGGGGAGTTCATTGAGGGCCCTGCCGAGATTCGGCAGCGGTTCGCCCTTCTTTTTCTGTCCGGTACCGAGGAACAGCTGTGACAGTTTCCATTCGAAGTCGCTGTTCAGCACAAGATCATCGCGGAGCTGTGCCTCTGATCCGTCCGGCATACTGAGATTCAGGAACACGCTGCGCATAGGGTTCCCGTTGTATTCATTCGCCCACTGGCAGTAGCCTGCCTCTACGTGGTCGACTCTTGCGTCATATTCGCCTTCCGGCACATCTACGAACTGGCTTTCCTGATTGATGCTGTCATTAAGGTCTAATACGTTTCCCATATCTGTCTCCTTTACTTATTTGTATTCAAGTTCCTGTTTCTGTCTCATGTCCATGATGGCTGCTTTGAGCTGAGGCCAGTAACCGACAGCCCATCCTTCCACGAAGTCCGGCGGATAATCTGCCACACGCATTCCTGCGGGCACATATCCCTTAGAGACTGCGATCTGCTGGACTTCCCATTCATCGATCTGTGATTCGATCATGAGGTCTCTCAGCTTTTTATTGATGCGCGGATCGGGCTCTGTGTACTCTGTCGGAATGTTCTTGATGTCTTCCGGCTTCTTCACCGGCTGAGGCTGATGTGCATCATACTCGGCCTTGCTGATCTGTTCAGCTTCCAGAAGCTCTCCGGGAACAACAGATCCCGACTTAATGTGGAAGACCTCTTCTCCCTTCTTTAAGTAGAGATCTTTTTCTGCTACAAATCCCTGTAAAGCTTCGCTTGTCTTTTCCTTAGGCGCCGGATCCGCGGGTGCACTCTGTTTTGGTGCGGGTGCGGGCTTGGGCTCAGGCTTCTGAAACGGCTTTACATCCTCAGTTTTCCGGGTCTGTCCATCGAACAGCGGCGCGATCGAAGCGTACTCAAGCGGCATCTCTTCCGGCATGCCGAAACGGTTCTTCGCATCCCAGAAGGGAGTATGCGAAGTGTGAATGGTCCTGCGGCCGCCCTGGGCCTTGTTCTTGCCTTTCAGCTGGCCCTGTCCGTCTACGTTCACGATGTTCACCTGGTAATTAAGGAAGAGCACTACATCCGCCCATTCCTTGATCATGGGTGCCACCTTCTTTGACGTCTTCATTTCCCAGTGATCATAAGCTCCGAGCTCTTCCGGGAGTTCGACTTTTCTGAGCGATGCGTGCGCTGTGATTACAACGTTCACGCCCTTATTGACGACTTCCGTCAGTTTGTTCAGCAGCCTTCCGAACTCTTCCGCGCTGTACTGGTATCCCTTGCCGTAACCGGGAGTCTCAATGCTTGCCCAGCCGTTCTTCCGGCACAGCTCATTGATCTCAAGCTGCTCTGCCCAGTCTGCCGTATCGATGACCAGCGTCTTGCAGACCGCAGGGTTGTTGATAACGTACTGAACCTGATCCAGGAGCATCTGCCATGATGTCGGCGCTTCAAAGCGCTTGACATCCATGTGAGTAGTGGAGCCTTCAGTATCAATGAAGAGTGGATCCGGGCACTGGCTTGCCAGTGTGCTCTTACCGATTCCTTCGGCGCCGTAGATCACGATCCGCTTCGCCGCAGGAAGCTTTCCTGTAATGATGTTCATTTATACCTCCTTAAAATCCTGTCCCTGACCAGCCTGTTGCTACCGGAGCAGATTCTTCTTCTTTTGCAAAGATACCGTTCTGGCCTTCGACATAGCCGTCCGTGATCACGATACTGCATTCGTCTCCGGTACTGACTCTGGTAGCGATTGCCTGCAGTCCTTCCTGTTCAAGCCACGCTCCGAACTCTCTGAGGGTGTCCAGGTCCATCGCCTCCAGCTTGTCCAGGAGAACAAAGCCGCACTTTGGATTGAGCTTCCGGACGATCGATGTGCTGACGATCATCTGCTCAGCGCTCGACATGTTGTCCCACTGCTGGCCGTTATAGATCAGCTCACCGTCTTTGACTGACAGCCCCGGCAGCGGGAGGTCTGCACTTTCGAGTAGCCCAGCCTTTTGCTTCCGGACATCATCAATCGCCTGAGACAGCTCTGTGTACTGGTCCCTGTACTGCTTGGCGTCCTCTTCGGCCTTGGCCTTGTCCAGGTTTGCACGGACCTTGCGATTGATCACTTCAATGTTTTCGATCGAGCGCTCCAGCTCCTCTGTGGACTCCATTTTCAGCTCTGCGGGTGTCTTCTCGGCGGCCTTGCGCTTTTCATTGAGGGTTTCCCGTTCTTTCTTAAGATCTCTAATCGCACGCTCATATGCCTCGATTGCATTTTCATTCTTTTCGAGATCTGCAAGGATCTTGTCGTATTCGCGGGCCCACTGTTGGCGCTGGCCATTTCTCGCCAGGATCTCCTGCTGCTCTCTGATCAGCTCTGAAGCGCTCACCGGCTCTTCCGGAGCATCCGGATAATAAGGCTGCTCTTTGGCATACTTCTCTTTCTGATCAGCGGTTCGGCCTACATAGAGCCGTTCCTGGTAAAGCTGCTTTTCCTTTTGTTCCAGCTCCGCCAGCTGAGGACCGACGCCGATGATCTGCAGAAGAGTGTTTGCCTTTTCCTTTCCGGAAGCCTCCATAAACTTCGGAAGGTTGATGGCGAGCTCTTCCACAAAGCTGTCGATGAGCTGCTGCCCGCCCTTCTGACCTTCCGGATCGGTGACTTTGAGGTCGCTGTTCTTACCCTTGCGCTCAACCACAAGGCCATTGTCCATGATGATCTTGAGGCGCGGAGGGATGGTGCTGTCAGCGTTCACTGCCTGTGAAGGCTTGTACTTGTTCCCGCCCAGGGCCCACGCGATCGCGTCCAGGACGGATGACTTTCCCTGCCGGTTCTTCCCGCCGATGATCGTCAGGCCGTCCTTGCTGGGCTCGATCATGACGGCATGGATCCGCTTTACGTTCTCGATCTCAAGCCTGTTAATCTTCATCCGTAGCCTCCTCATTCTCCTTACGATGGTCTTCCATCCTGCTTACTTCCGGCAGAAGTTCGTCGAAAGTCTTGATGAAGCCGATCATTGTTTCAAAAGGGACCTCAGCAACATCTGCAAGCTTCTTGACGGTAAAATATGCATAGATCGGTGCGGTGATATTTGCTCCGTGATACTCGAACTCTATATTTATTCCTTCGGATCCGTCAGAAGGATGCCTGATCAGCTGAAGGCTTTCTTCTTTTTGACTCTTTCTGATCCCATCAAGAAGTCCGGCGACAGCGCCCTTTGCGAGATCTCTTGATGTTTCAATGCTTTCTTCTTTTTCAAATCTTTTCTTTAAACTGTCAAAAATTCTCATACTTTCCTTTCCGTGATATAATTCACTTGAGATATATTTACTCTGGCTCCCGTGGGAACTGGTCCTTCCCTGTGGAGTCATTTTTAGTTGTCGTCCAATGCGAGGACCATGATGCAGCAAAAGATTGCCACGACGAGGGCCGCGAGCACCGCGATGGCGCTCTTCGGGCTGTCAAAAAGCGAATCCATCCCGCACCCTGTCAACACGAGTGCTATCCAGAAAATATTGCACAAGATGGTCTTCAGCATTTTCCCTCCATTCTCGCTCTTTTGAGCACATTGAATACGGCGGCGGGCGTCCTTCCCATGATGTCGCCGATTTCTGCGTAGGTCTTGCCCGCTTCTCTCAGCTCCCGCATCCTATCGATGTCCTCGTCCGTATAGTGTTCCGCATGGTGACGTTCAATAAGTCCCTTGTCGGAGAGCCTTGAGATTAGGTTGCGGACGGATGTCCCGGGCTTGCCGAATCGGTTGCCGATTTCCTGCAAAGTAGCGCCGTTATCGTACATCTCGATAACTTTTTCGACCTTTTCTTCCGTCCAGAACTTCGGCTCTCTGTGGACTTCACGTTTTCCCATGCCGCGTGTTTTCGGCGGCTTCGGATATGTTTTCAGCTTCGTTCTGGGCTTCGGGATCGGCGCCGGCTTTGGTGCGTATACGGACGGTACTTCCACCACTCGCATGTGCCTCGACATGGTCCCGACTACCGGCTTCTTGTACGCGGCTTTCGTCGGAGCCGGCGCGTCCGGCAGTACGATATTTTTGATTGATGCTTTCAATCTCTCTTCTGACCTCCTCCCTCGATCTGTATTCCGTACATTGACCCCTCTGCTCCCAGCATTCCCACTGGTGGAGGCAGTCGTCGCAGATCATTCGAGAGCCCTGACGATGGCGACGATCTGTGCGTCTGTCAGCCTCCTGATCCGGCAGATCCGTGCAAAGATCCGCAGAGCCGCAGGATAATTACCCATTCGCCACTCCCTCAGAGTAGAGGGTGCGCATCCTACGAGCTTCGCCATCTTGTTCGTGTTGACGCGCTCGCAGCCATCGCCGAAAAGGATCCTAGAGATCATAGCCCTCACCTTCTTCCGGGAAGACGTCGTCTTCCATGATCCCGACGTTCCAGATGACCGCATCATCGACATCGTTCTGCTTCAGCAACGGGTCGATAATGTCGCAGAGAGCAGTTCCTAACGCCGTCACCATGTACCGCCCTTTTACTGTGGTTCTTTTTTCTTCTATGTGTCCGTCTTTGTATTTGACGGCATAGCAAATGAGCCATTCTTTCCAATTCTTCATATCAGTCCTCCTTGATCAGCTCGTCGACAGTTACGTCTAGCGCCGCCGCTACTGCCTGCAGGCTTTTCAGCGTGGGAGAGCTTTCTCTCCATTTACTGATGGCTCCGTTTTGAAGGCCGGCTCTCCTCTCGAGCGCGTAGATCGAGATCCCACGCTTGTCTGCCATCTTCTTTACTTTGTCGTAAACCAAAACTCCTCCTTTCTGCCGCTCTATTGACTAATAATAGAAAGTATTCTAATATTAATTTGTCAGAATAATCTTAGCGGTACTCTCTATTATCTGTTTCTAGGTCTTAGATTTTTTTCTAAGACCATGAGCTAATTATAGGTGGTGTACCTCTTAGAGTCAAGCGCAAATTAGAAATTTTTCTAAGATTTTGGAGGGGTACAGAATGAATGCCGTAGAACTGGTAAAACAGGTATGCAGAGAAAAAGGAATATCGATCGCCAAGCTGGAAAGAGACTGCGACTTCAGCAATGGATACATCGGAAAAGTAAAGAAAGATGTATTCCCGGTAGATAAGGCGAAAAAGATTTCAGAATACCTCGGGATCGATCTGAACCTGCTGATAGGTGTACAAACAGATGAACAGCCGGAGTATTACTATGATAGCGAAACCGCTGAGATAGCTCAGGAGATCTTCGAGACTCCCGGGATGAGGGTTCTCTTTGACGCAGC
>DLYC01000128.1 GCA_003447895.1 Lachnospiraceae bacterium
CTTGTCAAATATTTTGACGGAGAAAACGACGGACTCGTGGGCGTGGATTCCTTCGAGTGGGGCTCGTCACTTCGCATGCTCAGAAATGAAGAGTCCGACCGCGGAATCTCGCACGGCGACATGATCGATCTCAACAGAGAGAACATCAAGGGCCTGGACATACGGGAATTCTACGTCGGACTCGTGAGTGAACTTAGAGAAAAGGGATTTTAAAGGAGCGGAAGCGCCACATTGTCATACACAACGACCTTTCCGTCGTGTGCCGTGCACGCCTCGATCATTCCGTCCTGGGAAATAATAAAAGCAACACTGCCTTCCACTGCGCTGCAGAACCGGTACCCGGCCCTGTGGCGCATTCCATAATCCCGGAAATGCTTGTAGGGCTCTTCCTGATTGTCATATCCGATAAACCGCATCTGAGGCTGCGCGCTCTCCATCTGGTCGATGAGCGTCTCCGCGCCAAAACCCACCAGATCATAGTCCTTGGTCAGAACGACAGATCCGTCAACGGAAGTGAGCTTCGCGATCAGGTCCGCGTAGGTCAGGATCTCCTTCTGAAGCTCCTTCCCGGAATATACATCGGATCTTCCCTGCCCGCCGAACAGGAAGCGGCTGTCCAGCTGATACTTGAGGTCAAGATACTCCGCGCACGCCTCGTAGGAGGGCACGATCAGGAGGGCCGCCCCGTGGCCGTAATTTCCCACGAGCCAGAGGATCCGGTAGAGGAGCTGCAGCCGTTCCTCCTCCGGGACCGACGACCCGTCCCGGAGCGCATCCGCCACAAGCGTCGACGTGAAAGTATCCGTGCGGAAGAAGACACTCCGCCCCGCGCGGTAATTGACGATCGGCGCTTCCCCGAAGGAGATCCTCAGATCGCCGGGCCCTCCCACAAAGATGTTGGGAATCCGCGGCATCCGGTTTCCGGAAGCGCGCTCCCGGGTGATGATCTTCTCCCAGGTCGTATACGATGCCAAAATCCCGACCGCCTTGAAGGGACGCTCGCTCGTATCGAGCATGAGACAGCTCATATCGGGGTTCAGCGCAGGTGCCAGTTTGTGGAGCGCCCGGGCGCCAAATTCGATCGGCGTCTTAAAAAGGAGGACATGTGCGTAGATATACGCGTCCAGAAGGTCCGAATCCGGCGCGATAAAGCACACCCGGAAGGAGGGAAACCGCCCCTCCTCGCGCATGCAGCTGACGTTGAGAAGCGTCTGGCAGACTTCCTCCATGACGTCCTTCGGAGGGAGCTTCTGCTCCTCTTCGACAACATTCACAATATTCTCATAGCACTCGTAAACCGAGTCGACAAATGCTCTGATATCATTCAAAAAAGTCACCTCCCGGGGATGTCTGCCTCTGAGGTCCGATCGCTTTGGGCGGGCGAAAGCTTCGGATTACGATCGGTGGGCGAAAACTCCCGATTGCTTTGGGCGGGCGAAAGCTCCCGATCCACCTCAGCGCCGAATCGGCAAAGCCGGCATAAACACTGTTATTATATCATAGGTGGGCCGGGCTCAAAAACGGATTCCCTTCATCGAACGGTCCAATATTGAACTCAGAGGGCCGATGCCCCTATAATGAAAAACGACAAACTGGTAAATCCAGTACAGAAGGACCTTATCAAATGGAACAAGAGAGAAACAAAGCCATATTCGAATCCATGCCGGTGCCCGTGGCAGTCCGGACCATGGCGCTCCCCACGATCATCAGCCAGCTGATCGTGCTGATCTACAATATGGCCGACACATTTTACCTGGGGCGGACGGGAAACCCGTATATGGTGGCCGGCGTGTCCCTGATCCTGCCGGTGTTCAATATCTGCCTCTCCCTGGCGGGACTGTCCGGAATCGGAGGCGGCGCCCTGATCTCGCGCCTTCTGGGAGCCGGGGAGCCCGAAGAAGCCGGGAAGGTCTCTGCCTTCAGCATCCACCTGGCGCTCGCGACGACAGCCTTTTTCTCGATCGGGATGCTGCTCTTTATGAACCTGGTCCTGGGGCTCTTAGGCGCGAGCGGCAACACGCTTCGCTTCGCGAGGCAGTATTCTTTCTGCGTGATCGTGCTGGGCGGGATCCCGACCGTTCTGTCCAACGTCATGGCAAACCTTCTCCGCAGCGTGGGAGAGTCCGGAAAGGCGGGATTTGGTATTGCGATGGGCGGAATCCTGAATATTTTCCTGGACCCGCTGTTTATGTTTGTACTGCTTCCGCGGGGGTATGAAGTGCTGGGAGTCGGCGTCGCGACGCTCCTGTCAAACTGCTGCGCGTGTCTGTTTTTTGCCGTCACGATCTTGCAGCTGGGCCCAAAGACAGTGCTCAGGTTCCGGTTTACGCAAAGGCAGGAGGGCAGTCCGGCGAAGGAATCCCTCTCCGGAAAACCCCGAAGACTTCCCCGCCCGGAGAACATCCGCTCCGTCTTCACGGTCGGCATACCGTCCTCCGTGGCGACGCTCCTCTTTGACATCGATTACATCGTCATCGACAAGCTGATGTCGGGCTACGGCGACATCGCGCTGGCGGCCATAGGGATCGTCCTCAAAGTCGAGCGCCTGCCGCTCAACGTCGGCATCGGCATCTGTCAGGGAATGATGCCCCTTGTGGCCTACAACTATTCGTCGGGAAACCACAGGCGGATGTTCCGCATCATCCGGTTCTCCCTGGTCACCGGACTCATTGTCGGCGCGCTCAGCGTCGCCATGTACGAGATCGCGGCAGGCTCCATCATGCGCCTTTTCATCGCGGACCCCGAGACGGTGCGCCTGGGGACGGACTTTTTGCGCATCCGGAGCCTTGCGACCCCGCTCATGTTCATGAGCTTCTTCACCGTCTACACGTTTCAGGGTTTTGGCAGGGGAGAGCGGTCGCTCTTTCTCGGCGTCATGCGCTGGGCGGCCTTCAACATCCCGATGCTCTTTCT
>DLYC01000150.1 GCA_003447895.1 Lachnospiraceae bacterium
AGAAGCTCGGCGACAAGGTCCAGCTCGTAGGCGATGACCTGTTCGTTACCAACACCACAAGACTGGCCAAGGGTATCAGCCTGGGCGCCGCAAACTCCATCCTGATCAAGCTCAACCAGATCGGTTCCGTCTCGGAGACTCTTGAGGCCATCAAGATGGCTCATAAGGCCGGCTACACAGCCATCTCCTCTCACAGATCCGGTGAGACAGGCGACACCACGATCGCTGACCTCGCAGTTGCGCTCAACACCTGCCAGATCAAGACCGGTGCTCCTTCCAGATCCGAGCGCGTTGAGAAGTACAACCAGCTGCTCAGAATCGAAGAAGAGCTCGGCTGCGCTGCCACATATCCCGGAAAGGCTGCTTTCAACTTCAAGAACGCTTAATCTGACGCTTGAATTTTCCTTGAAGACCACTTGGTCTTACAGACAAAATGAGGTGCCGCACTGCGGCACCTCATTTTTATTGTTGCGAACGTTTATTTTTTGAAAACTGTCTGTTTCCGGCTTCCTTAGCCCTCATCGGCGGAAAACCCGCTGACAGAGTTCAGAAACGATTCGATTTTCCGGTAATAGGTGACCGGATCTTTGTCCACGGCCTGCGCGTGGCCGGCCCCCTCCGCGATCATAAGATCCTTCTCGCAGGCGGCCTCCTCATAGAGTTCCTCACACATTTCGACCGGAATCATGCGGTCCTCCCGCCCATGAATAAAGAGTGTAGGGACCCTGCTCCTCTTCACCGCCTTTAAAGGCGAAGCCTCTTTGAGATCATAGCCCGCCCGCAGCCGGATCATGAGTCTCGCGGAGTCCACCACCGGAAAGGCCGGCAGATGAAACCAGCTTCCGATCTTTTCCCGAAACATGGAGCAGGCATCCGTATACGCGCAGTCCGAGATCACTGCTTTGACAGACGGCGGAACCTCTTCCATCCCCGTGAGGATCAGGGCCGTCGAGGCGCCCATGGAAATTCCGTGGAGCACGATCCGGGCCTCCGGGTCCCTTTGCATGATCAGGTCGATCCATCCGCAGAGATCGACGCTGTCTGTCGCGCCGAGCCCTATATAATCTCCCTCGCTCTCCCCCTGACACCGGAAATCCGGCGCCAGCACGCGGAACCCGTTTCTCACATACCAGTACGCATAGCCATACATCATCTCTTTGCTTCCGGTAAACCCGTGCAACAGGATGACCCAGCGATGAGAATCCCTGCCCGACGTCTCTCTTTTGTCAAAAATCCTGCCCTTCAGCCTGTATCCGTCGCCGGACAGGATCTCAACCCCTTCCGGGTCCGGATTTCGGGCCCAGCTCTTTCCGATCACATTCATGGCCACGGCATTCTTCTGAAGCTCCGACTCCTGGACCTGCTCGGCGTAGCTCTGCCTGGAGATTCGCTCAAAGGCCTCCAGCCGCTCCATAAAAGAGGGCACAAGGACAGCGCTGACCAGCACATTCACGGCAATCCAGTACAGAACAAAAAGGATCAGGACCGCAATGATGAAATTTCTCAGATGCTTTCTTTTTTTGTTTTCCATATCATAATTATATAATGAAAACTGCCGCCCCGGGAAATTTTACTTTCCCGAAGCGGCAGCTGCTGCTCCACACCGTTTGTAACCGGCAGTTCTGCGCATCAACGTTTCGTATTTAATTCTTGACTCCTACGATCTGGTTTCCGTTGATGATCGCCTTAATGTCGTCGCCGGCACTGATATTTTTCCAAAGGTCATAGGAGATCTTGTAGCTCTTATCTCCGGAGACAAGCCAGTACTGTTCACTTCTGCCGCCCTCCCTCTCCTTATCAGAGAGAGAAGGTTCCGCGAAGTAGGGCTCGTTGTCCGCGCCCGACGTCTTCTCGTCCCGATCGTACAGCCATTTCATGATCTTGTAATAGTACTTGGTCTTGTAGATCGGAACGCTGACATAGACCGGTTCTTCGTAGGTCTCCGTCCTGTATTCCGTTCGGTACCGCGGCGTCTCCACCTCAACCTCTTCAAAATATCCGTTGCCCAGGTCCTTGTACTCCGTCGTCACGTCGTACCCGTCCAGGACTTCCACCGCCACTTCCCTGGTCCTGGTCTCGTAATGGTCCAGAACCGATTGGTAGCCGTAGACCTCCCTCTTCTCGGTGACGTCCCAGGCATCCCCCGGCAGATCCCAGCCGCTGTCCTCCACCTCCTGGTAGCGCTCGATGCTGACTGACCTCTCCCAGGTCTTGGAATCCACATGGAAGGTCCTGCTCTTGGGCATCAGCAGGAAGATCAGTAAAAAGATCACCCCGACCAGCCCGATCAGAATGGGGATCCTGCTCCCCCCGGAAGATCTCGTGCTGTGGCCCGCCTCTTCCCTTCTCTCTGCCTCTTCGCGCTCCTCCTTTTTCTTCTGCTCCTCTTCCTTGCTCTCGAAGTAGTTCTGCTCACTCTCTTCTCTCGCGGCTCCGCAGGCCGAGCAGAATTTGTTGTCGTCCGGATTGAGCGTATTGCAGTAAGGGCACAGCCAGTCCGGATTTTTGTTGATCGTCTCCGGATGCTCCACATACTCTTTGGGGCCGGCCATATAGAACTTTATATCTTTTCCTCTGGGTTTTCCGCAGTTAGGACAGATCTTGATTTCACCTGAGATCCTGTCTGCGCCGCAATAATCGCAGTCCCAGCATCCTACAACTATTTTTCCCATCTGTCTCCCCGATTTCTGAAACGCATTTGACTGCATCGCCTTCCCGCAGCGTTTCCTTGCGGCAAGGCATTACAAACCTGATATCATTGTATCATTTATCCGGCGAAGACTCTATCCTTTCTCCCTGCGCACGGCAAAAAACTGCAGGCACTTACCTCGCTGCGTGTTCGGTAACAGAGCGCAGTCACTCACCTCTCTACATGCTTGGCAAAAAAGGCGCACTCCTCATCGTTGCAGAGCTTTGCGTACGGCTCCTTCATATTACAGTGAAATACATGTCCCAGAGTCGTCTCTTTCGGGCTGTAGTCGTGGAACTGCGCTTCTATGCCCTTCTCAGTCAGGATTTTGACAAACGGCTCCGCTCTCTCCCGCAGAAAATCCCCGTTCGACGTCATCACAAACGACGGCGGAAACGCCGGCGTTATGTGAGAGATCACGTTCATTTCTTCCGAATCAATTTGTGAGGGATCCTCCAGATAGCACTTCATGAGCATCTTGTCCTGATGCCGGTTCGGAATATAGAACCCGCAGTTGAGCGCGCAGGCCCTCACATTAAACGCCGGGATCGAAAGCTTCAGCAGCTCTGCGTAAGCGGGGTTTGTCACTGCCGTCAGATACTGGCTGGCCATCTGCGCTCCCGCGGAGTCCCCCACAAAGAAAACATTGCGAAGATCCAGGAAGTATTCTTCCGCGTGCCCGCAGACATACTGCACCACCGAGTTGACGTCGTTAAGCTGCACCGGAAATCTGTATTTTGGCGCGAGGCGATAGGAGAAATTGACGACCGAAAACCCTCTCTGGGCAAGACTCATGCAGTAAAAGCGGT
>DLYC01000057.1 GCA_003447895.1 Lachnospiraceae bacterium
GAGAACGACGGCGTGATCACCTGGGAGCTCGTTGTGGAGAGAATCAATTCCGACCTCGCCAACACGATGGGCAACCTTGTGAACCGGACGATCGCCATGAGCAATAAATATTTTGACGGCGTTGTGGCGGACAAAGGGGCGGCAGAGCCTGTGGACGAGGACCTCAAGGCATTTGTCACAGCGGCTTATGACAAAGTCGAGGCCAAGATGGACGAACTTCGCGCGGCGGACGCCCTGACGGAGATCTTCGCGGTCTTTAAGAGACTCAACAAATACATCGACGAGACAGAGCCGTGGGTCCTGGCAAGGGACGAGGCCAAGGCAGACCGCCTCTCGACGGTCCTCTACAACCTGATCGAGGGAATCACGATCGGCGCGGCGCTTCTTGCTCCCTTTATGCCCGATACAGCGGACAAGATCGTGAAGATGCTCAATACAAAGATCCGTGACTTCGAGACGCTCGGCACATTCGGCCTGTATCCTTCCGGAAACAAGGTGACGGACAAGCCCGAGATCCTGTTTGCAAGGCTCAAAGAGGCCGATGTCATGAAGGACGTCGAAAAGATCATGGAAAAGCAGAGAAAAGAAGCGGCCAAGCAGGCCAAGCTCGAAGAGAAGGCCAAGGAAAAGGCTGCCGGCGCATCTCAGAAGGCGGAGAAAAAGGCGGAGGCCAAAGAGCCTGAGAAGAAAGAGGAAGTGACGATTGACGATTTCGCAAAGCTTCAGTTCAAGGTCGGCGAGGTCCTCGAGTGTCAGGAGGTTCCGAAGTCCAAGAAGCTCCTCTGCTCCAGGATCAGGGTCGGCGGGGAGGTCCGCCAGATCGTCTCGGGAATCCGGAAGTACTACTCCGCGGAGGAGATGGTGGGCAAAAAAGTGATGGTCATCACGAACCTCAAGCCCGCCAAGCTGGCAGGCATCGTGTCCGAGGGCATGATCCTGTGCGCGGAAGGTCCGGACGGCTCGCTTGCGCTCATGACACCTGAGCCGGGAAAAGATATCCCGGACGGCTCCGAGATCGGATAAGACGAAGAGGCGGAATCCGCTCTCAGGCGGATCCGGACAGGAAATCAGGATGTGTCAATGGGACCGGGGAATCCGGTAAAGGGAAATTTATGAAAAAAAGAGTATTGATAATTCTGATCACTTGTATACTGGGCTCAGCGAATGTGCTGAGCCCTGCTCTGTATACGCGGGCGGCGGATCCGCAGACGGATTCGCAGGAAGACGCGCAGACGGAGGAAAACGGGCAAAGCGGGAAGGACGGAGGAATCTTAGAGCGCGGAAAGGAGATCGGCGAGGATCTCTACCGGAAGGCGGATGAAGCGGTCGACGGATTTGACAAGGACTCCCTGCGGAGAAATATCCGGGAAGCCCTGAAGGAAATGGATGAGAGGGGGATCTCTCCCTCCGTGATCGCGGAGAGGACCTTCGGCATAAAGACAAGGCCGGAGCTTCGCGGGCAGACGCCGGGAGATACCCTGATCAAGGACGCGCAGAATGTGGTCCGAAAGAAGACGGAAGGGTTCTTCACAGTCCTTTGGGACGGCTTTCTGGATTTTCTCGGGAGCCTGATCGAGACCGGCTTCAGCCTCGCGGGAGGCGGAAAGGAGGCGGCGAAGTGAACATCTTTGAAGAGGGCAGCCCCTTTCAGGTGTTTCTGAACAAGATGACCGACCTTCTGGTCCTGAACCTCATCACGCTCCTTATGTGCGTCCCGGTCATCACTGCGGGCGCGTCCCTCACCGCGATGCATTACGTTCTCTTGAAGATGGTGAGAGGGCAGGAGGGCTATATCGTCCGGTCTTTCTTCCGCTCTTTTAAGAGAAATTTCCTGCAGGCAACGATACTTTGGCTGATCTTTGCGGCACTTTGGGCTCTCATGGGCTCCAACCTGTATATGATCGTCACGGGAAGCGGGAGATATCCAACCTGGCTTCCGGCTTCGATCCTGGTCGCGGGGCTTATGCTGATCATGATCATGATCTACACATTTGCCATGCTCTCAAGGTTTGAGTCCACTGTGATCGGGACTCTCATAAACGCAGTGACGCTGATGTTTTCCGAGCTCCCGAGGTCTCTGGAGATGCTGGTCATCGCCGTTCTTCCGATTGCGGCCCTTGTCTTTGTACCGGTCCTGGTACCGGTCCTCATCCTGTTCGGGATCAGCGTGCCCGGATTTGCCTGCGCGATGGTCTATGATCCGATCTTTCGGAAAATTGAGAGGCAGATGGGAGAAGAGGAGCAGGAAGAAGAGGCATAAACGGAAACGGCCCGGAACAGATGCTTCTGTCTCGGAGAACAGATGCTTTTGCCTCGGAAAAAGCAATTGACAATTTGAACAAAGGAAGAGGAGAATCCTGTACATTTTTACGAAAACAGGGATTCTCCTCTTTTTTGCCTACGAATCATGACTAAGACGCCGAAAAATCTTTGTGAATTTGTGGCATGGCTAACTGCCCGGTTTTTGTCTATACTGTTTTCATCGGTTAGATACTGCTGATTATTTCTTAGGAGAAGGAGTTCAACAATGGCAAGTTTATCTTTGAAGGATGTATGCAAAGTTTATCCCAACGGTTACAAGGCAGTTCAGAATTTCAATATGGAAATCGCTGACAAAGAGTTCATCATCTTCGTAGGTCCTTCCGGATGCGGAAAGTCCACAACACTTCGTATGATCGCAGGTCTGGAAGACATCTCTTCCGGTGAGTTCAGGATCGACGGAAAGCTCATGAACGATGTAGAGCCCAAGGACAGAGACATCGCGATGGTATTCCAGA
>DLYC01000020.1 GCA_003447895.1 Lachnospiraceae bacterium
GAGCTCCACATCGGAGGAAGCCGCTGAGGTAGAATATGCCGAGGAGACAGAAGGCGAGGAATGGTAATCTGCTGAAGGGCAGCCGCACAAGCGCAGTTGAGTCAGAGGGACTGTCCCCCTGACTCAACTATTTCTCTGGCGACGGCCCGTAAGAGAACTGCAGCTCTTCCGGCACATGATGCTTGTCCCCGACGAATCTGACCGTCGGTTTTCCGTCCGCATCGATCTCCACACAGCTCACACTTACGTTGTAGAGAAGGAATCTCTTCATCTCCAAGGGGGGAATGCCGTATGCGAAGTTCAGAAAGGACTGGATGGCGGTCCCATGGGACGCGATCACGATGGTCTCTCCGGGGTGCCGGGAGACGATTCTGAGGACGCCGTCCCGCATCCTCTCATAGACCTGGACAAGGGACTCTCCGCCTGGTGCTTCGGCGTGCCCGCGGTCCTCATTTCGGACGTACATCCGGTAGAATTCGGGATACGCCGCCTTGATCTCCTCCTTCGTAAGTCCGTCGACCTTTCCGAAATCCATTTCTGTCACAGAGGGATCGACAATGACCGGGACCGGATGGTCCTGGGTCTCAAGACAATACTGAAGCGTCTTGCGGGCCCTCTGAAGGGGGCTTGTGACCCCCAGGTCGACCGGGATCTCTTTGAAATAATCCTTAAGGCACGCTCCCTGCTTTTCCCCCGCCTCATCGAGCGGATTGTCCGCTCTTCCCTGGTAGCGAAGGGCCTGGTTCCATGCCGTGGTTCCGTGCCGGACAAGATAAACGGTCGTCACACCGGAACCTGTAACGGGCTTTACCGGCTCATTTACGGATTCGCTCACAGCTTTGCTTATGGATTCATTTTCGTACATGGGCATTCTCTTTCTCCGTATTTCTTACCTTCTTCTATTCTGAAGCCGCCCGCTTTTTCACAGAGGACAGCATACTCTCTGTTAATCATAGCGTATCCGCCCACTGAAAGGAAGCGGTTTAGGCGCCCGGTTTCCCATGAGGGGACACTCCGCTGCCGCTCCCTCCCCTTGCAAAATACAGCGAGAAATTCCATAATATGCTTTGCAGGATTGCGAACGGAACTTACCGCATCCCGTCAATATTTTGGCCAGGAGGAACAACAGATGGAATTTACATCCTATGACGGCGAGAAGATCTGGTATAAGATCTGGCATTCGGAGAATCCACGGGCGGTGATTCAGATCATGACAGGGCTTGCTGAGACCGCCGAGTACTACGAAGAGTTTGCTTCAGAGATGACAAAACAGGGCTATGCAGTCGCCCTGCACGAGTTCAGAAAGCACGGAAGGACCCGCGCTGACTACGGAAACGGAAACCTGTTTCGGAATTTTGCCAGGGATGGGGCAGATTTTGGCAAAATCCTGAGGGAGTCCTTTTCGGGCCTCCCCATCATCCTCTTCGCCCACAGCCTGGGAACGACCGTCTCGCAGATCGCGATCTATGAAAAGATGGGGAGATGGGACGGGATCATCTTCACCGGACCTTCCCACGCGGTCATACTGCCGGAGCGCAGGGAGTCCCTGCTTGAGCTCACGGAGAGAGATATCCTCCTGTACGGCGAGGACGCGGACAATGCAAGGATCTATCCGGAAGTCTTCGGAAAGCTCAATACCCCGTTTGCTTCCGAGAGGAGTTCCCTCTCCTTCATTACGTCAGACCGGGAGAAATGGAAGTGGATCGCAAGCCTTCCCTACACCAATCCGCCCTACAGCAACCGGTTCTTTAAGGACTTCATTATTCTGCAGGCGGATCTTGCCGTGAGGGAGACGCTCGAAAAGACCGATCCCCCGCTGACGGACACGCCGGTCCTCTTTCTCACCGGCGCTGAAGATGTGACGGCCTCTGATGGCCGGTACGGCGATATCCAGGCGGGCCTTCTTCGGAAGGCAGGGTGCAGAGACGTCACTTCCATCGTCTATCCGGGCTTTCGCCACAGTATCCTGCAGGAACCCGGGCGCATGCAGGTGATCGAAGATACGAGACGCTGGCTGGATCAGCGCTTCTGAGAAGTTCACACAAAAGGTGCCGGGCACTGTCAGATTTTCTAAAAACGAACCGTTTGCAGAAAACCTGACAGTGCCCGGCACTTTTTCTCTTTATTTAAGCGAATGACACTCTATGTCATCAGGATCTGAGCGTAATGCTCAGAGCCGCATTGAGCTTCTTGAGGATCTTGGCGACGAACCTGTCGAGGTCCTCCGCGGTGAACTCCTCTTCGCCCTGTCGGAAAGTGATGGTAAAGGCAAGGCTCTTCATTGTGGGTGGGATCGGTGCTCCCTCATAGACGTCAAAGAGTTTGATGTCCCGCACATACTTGCAGGCCGCGCGGATCTCATCCTCAACCTGTGCGCAGGTGATGTTCCTGTCCATGACAAGCGCGAGGTCACGGGATACATCCAGGAACTTGGGCAGGGCCTCGAAGGCCGGCGTATCGCCGCAGAGAGGATAGAGCGCCGCGAGATCCAGCTCCATCAGGAAGAGGTCTGTGCGCATGCTCTCCTTTTCCGCGATATCATAGGCAAGCTTTCCGATATAACCGACTGTCCGGCCCTCACAGATCACATCCGCGGTCTGATAGGGATGGGTGAAGCTGCGCGCGGAAGCTTTATACGAGAAATTCACATGCAGCGTATTTGCAACGCTCTCTGCGGCGCCTTTCATCGTGAAGAAGTCTTCCTCGCTGCCCCAGAAGGCGACCACAAGGTGGTCCCTCTCATCCGGGTAGTCGGTCAGAGGAAGGGACTTGGGCACGAAGACCTTGGCGATCTCGAAGAGCCTTCCGCTGAGGCGCCCGTTCTTCTGGTTACGGACTACCGCGTGGATCATAGAGGCCGTCAGCGTCGTTCTCATCAGAGAGAGCTCCTCACTGATCGGATTCATGATGCGGATGGCGTTTCGCTCAGGCGCGTCTTCGGGATAGCGAAGAAGGTCCAGGTCAGAGGGCGAGAAGAAGGAATAGTGCATGCACTCGTATGCGCCGATGCCGCACAGGGCCTCCTTGACGCGCATCTCGCGGCGCTGCACGGGATTCCAGCCGCCGGTCGTCACTTCCGCGCTCTTAAGGAAAGTGGGGACCAGTTTGTCATAGCCGTACATGCGGATAACTTCCTCCGCCACATCCTGGTAGCCCTCCATGTCGTCGCGATAGGCGGGAACCTGCAGGGTCAGCATGCGCTTTCCGTCCTTTTCGGAGATTTCGGGCTTCATATCGAGGTTCTTCATGATGCGGACGATGTCCTCATCCGGAACTGTGATTCCGAGAACACCGCTGATGCGGTCGATCTCCACGGACATCTCGCGGGGCTCTACGCTGTTTCCGGTGTTTACATCGAAGTGCGTGGAGGAAACCTTACCGCAGCCCAGCTCCTCGACCAGGTGAAGCGCGCGCTTCATAGCCATGACCGTCGCGTACTCGTCGACGCCCTTTTCATAGCGGGCGCTCGCGTCCGTGCGCTTTCCGACGCTCCTGGATGTGCGGCGGATGTTGTCGCGGGCAAACTTGGCCGACTCGAACATAACCGCTTCGGTCGTGTCAAGGATCTCGGAGTTAAGGCCTCCCATGACACCTGCCAGCGCGATCGGGCGCTCGCCGTCGCAGATGACAAGGTTTGCGCTCGTCAGTGTCTGCTCCTGCTCATCAAGCGTGACAATCTTCTCGCCTTCCGCAGCTGTGCGGACATTGATGCCGTTTCCGCGCAGATACGCGTAGTCAAACGCGTGCATGGGCTGACCTAGCTCTGTCAAAATATAGTTGGTAATATCGACCATATTGGAGATCGCGTTCATGCCGACCAGGGCAAGGCGGCGGCGCATCCATGCGGGGGACGGCCCGATCTTGACATCATAGACATAGTGGCCGATATAGCGGGGGCACAGCTCGGGGGCCTCCACAGTGATCTTGAAGTTGTCCAGTTTGACATCGGTCTCGGTGTAGTCAAGAGCCGGCGCCTTGAGGGGCTTTTCAAGGACTGCCGCGACTTCGCGCGCGATGCCGAAGATGCTCTGGCAGTCGGGGCGGTTTGCGGTAATCGCGATGTCAAAGAGCCAGTCGTCCAGGCCCAGAATGGGCTTTACATCCGCGCCGGTCTCCGCGTCGTCGGGAAGAAGGAGAAGTCCGTTGTAGCCCGCGCCGGGATACAGGTCCTCGCTTACGCCCAGCTCCATGCCGGAGCAGAGCATCCCCTGTGACTCATAGCCGCGGAGCTTGCCCTTCTTGATGGTCATGACGCCCTCTACGGCCGTGTGCTCACGGTTTGTGCCATAGACCGTAGCGCCGACCAGAGCGGTCGGGAATTTCTTTCCCGCCTCTACGTTGTCCGCGCCGCAGCAGATCTGGAAGGTTCCGTGCTCTCCGCAGTTGACGCGGCACACGTGAAGGTGCGTGTCCGGGATGGCCTCGCAGGTCTCCACAAGACCCACGACGACTTTGCTTATATCCTCGCCGACCTGGTGAAGTTCCTCCACCTCGAATCCGCAGGAAAAGAGCTTGTCCTGCAGCTCCTGCGGAGTGCAGTCTATCTCTACATATTCTTTTAACCAGCTAAGTGGTGCGATCATAATCTGATTCCTCCTTTCCCCGCGTCAGGCATCGTTGATCTGCTCAAGGACGCGAAGGTCGGACTCGAACAGGAGCTTGATGTTGTTAATGCCGTACTTGAGCATAGCCGCGCGCTCGATACCGATTCCGAAAGCGAAGCCGCTGTACTCGTTGGGGTCAATGCCGCAGTTCTCAAGGACCTTGTTATTGACAACGCCGGCGCCCAGGATCTCGATCCAGCCGGTGCCCTTGCAGAGCTTGCAGCCCTTGCCGCCGCAGACGAAGCAGCTCACGTCCACTTCCACACTGGGCTCCGTGAAGGGGAAGAAGGAAGGGCGAAGCCTTGTGCGGGTTCCCTCGCCGTAGACCTGCTGCACAAACTCGTCCAGCATACCCTGCAGGTCGCAGAGTGTGATTCCCTTGTCGACGACAAGGCCCTCCATCTGGCTGAACATGGGGGAATGGGTCGCGTCATCGTCCGAGCGGAATACCTTGCCGGGGGACAGGATTTTGATCGGGGGCTTTTTGGCCTCCATGACATGGATCTGGCCCGCGGAAGTCTGGGTCCTGAGAAGATACTCAGGAGACAGATAGAAGGTATCCTGCATATCCCTGGCCGGGTGGTCCATGGGCGTATTGAGGGCTGTGAAGTTATAGTAATCGTTCTCGATCTCCGTGCCCTCGTAGATCTCAAATCCCATTCCGGCGAAAATATTGACCATCTGGTTCTTCATCTGCGTGATCGGGTGGAGATTTCCGCGCGGCACCATTTTGGCAGGGATCGTGACATCGACCTTTTCTTTCTCATAGCGGTGCTGCAGCTCAGCCTCTCTGGCCTTCTCTTCCATCTTGCCGAGGTTCTCCAGTACCCAGTCCTTGAGGAGGTTTACGTTCTTTCCGAAATCTGCCTTCTCCTCCTTGGGAATACTGCGCATCTCTTTCATAAGAGCACCCACTTCTCCCACCTTGCGGTCCAGATACTTCTTTCGAAGTTCATAGATACTGCGGGAGTCTGTGCGGCCCTTGGCTTCTTCCAGGAATTTCTCCCGGATCTCTTCAAACCTGTTCATGACTTCTCCTTCTTGGTTGATACAGAATAATTATACATAAAGAACGTCCCATATCCGACTCCTTACGGAATCCGATATGGGACGAGAAAGGACATATTCCCGCGGTACCACCCACGTTCAGGCAGAAACCGCCGGTTTGCCGTCTGATCCTCTTGTCAGACCGCTCCCTGTCGCATTACCCGCCTGCGCTCATTTGTTCGCTGCTCTTTGCTGCCGCAGCCGCATCCGCTTATCGCCTTACACTTTTCGCGGAGGACTCCCATGCTGAAATTCACAGATCTGCTGCTCTCCCGCCTTCCAGCCCCAGGGCGGGTTCTCTGTTAGAGCGCCCGGCAGTCTGCTACTGACACATGTTCAGCGTCCGCCTGTTACGGCGCGG
>DLYC01000130.1:0-4628 GCA_003447895.1 Lachnospiraceae bacterium
CGAAGTCCTCATCATCCATGTCGTCGCCTTCTTCGAAGTCTTCTTCACAGTCCTCATCGCCGAAGTCCTCGTCTTCCTCTTCTTCGAAGTCTGCCTCTTCCTCTGCGTAATGCGATTCTTCAGATGCAAACGTCTGACACACGGGCGCATTGATCATTAAAGCAAGTGCCAATACCGCTGTAATCGTCTTATATTTCACCGCCGTCCTCCTCTCAAATGTCTAAAACAGGAAATATAAAAGGCCCGCGCAGCGAGCCTTTTCGCCGTGCTGTACCAGCTCAGCTCTCAATCCTCATCATTGGTACTCTTAATTCCGGTCACTGCCGACACAGCAGAGATGATTCCGATCAGAACCACCAACAGTGCCGCAAGTCCAAATCCGGATAATGCTACAACAACTCCGATATCCATTCTTTCTCCTCCTGCCCCGCGCTTTCTGCTTATTCCTTAGCGCTTTCTGCTGATTCACTTATCTTTTGATCCCCGAGCCCGTTATCCGCATCTGCAGCATCAGCTGCCGTTCTGTCCTCCGGCTGCTCCGGGACCACCCCTGCCGGCTCAGCTTCCGCCGGGCTTCCTGCGTCCTCTGCAGGCTCTGCCACCGCACCCGCCTCGGCAGGTTTTTCCACCGACTCGGCTTCCGCCGCGCTTTCTGGTTCCCCCACAGGCTCTGTCGCCGCACCTGCCCAAGCCGATTTTTCCGCCTCCTCAGCAGATTTTTCTACCGGCTCAGCTTCCGCGCTCTCTGCAGCGGGCTCCGGCTCCTGTACTTCCGGGCGGATGATCCGCGTGCCGCAGTCCGGGCAGAAAGCCATGTTCTTTTTGACTTTCCTGCCGCAGGAAGGGCAGACATCGCCGGCGCTGAGCGCCTTGATCTTTTTCTCGTTGAGGGCGATGACTTCCTCCTCGGACTTGATATACATCACTTTCGTGAGCAGATCCGCCCAGTCCCTGAAGTCGATCGCTCTTTTCAGAGATTCGGGGCTGTTCTTTTCAAGAAGCTCTTTGATCTGCGCGGACGTCAGATCGGAAAACGCGTCTTCGACAAGCTTTCTTCCCAGTTCCTCGTGCAGATCTTTGATCTTTCTTTTGGAGTCGGAAATGTCTGCGTCCATCGTCATGATATCTGCGATATTCTTCGTTTTCTGTACCGCATCCCGGCTTCTGTTCGTAATCCTTTGGCCAAGTTCTTCCCAAAAAGACATCTCTTTACCCGCCCTCTCAACTACTCCGCAGCCTCGCCGGCTGCCTTATTGTCAAAGTTTCAATATTTTGCACCCGCCGCCATTTCAGGCGCCACACAGCAAGTCTTGCACCCGCCGCCTTTTCAGGCGCCGCGCAGGCAGTATCACGAATACTTCTGCACAACTGCCGTGAGCCTGGGAAGGATCTGCGATTTTCTGGAGAGCACGCCTTTCTGGAGGCTTCTGCTCTCACCTTCCTTGTTGGGGAACGCTTCGAGCGCCCACATCGCTTTGTCTCCCGCGGCATAGACCACGGATCCGTTTTCCAGGATACTGGTAAACGCCATCACGCACAGATCCAGCTCTTTTTTCTTCGTAAAGGTATCGAGGAGCTGCTGCACCTGGGATTCCATCTTCCTCGCCGTGTCAGCGGAAGTGACAATGACCTGGGAGATCATGGTCTTGCAGCCTTCGATGTTGAAGAACTTGATGTCCTGATTGAGAAGCTCATTCAGGGTCTTGCCCTTGATGTTGGCGCTCACAGAGAACATATCCTTTGCGAACTCGTCGATGTCGAGCCCTGCGATTCCCGCGAGGATATTCGCCATGGCCTTGTCCTTTTCCGTCGTCGTGGGCGACTGGAACTTGAGCGTGTCGGAAAGGATCGCGCCCAGGATCAGCCCCGCGAGGTTCTTGGGAAGCGGGATCTGGTTCTCCCTAAAGATCGTCGCCACGATCGTCGCGGAGCTTCCGATGATCTCGTTTCTGAAAGAGACCGGACGGTTTGTCGAAAAATCGTTGATCCTGTGATGATCAATGACTTCAAGAAGCTCAGCCTTTTCAATTCCTCTCACGGACTGGGAGAATTCGTTGTGGTCGACGAGGATCAGTTTCTTGTTTCCCGTGTTCATGACATGGTAACGGGAGACGTAGCCCAGAAGCTTCCCGTCATCATTGATGACCGGATAGGCGTGATAGCGGCTCCGGAGCATCTTTCGGCCCGCGTCCTCCACGAGTTCCGACGCATAGAATTTGACGGGGTTCTTTGTCATCATCCTCGATACAGTCGGGGCAAAATATACATACCTCGACGTATTCATCGTGTCGTGCCCTGAAATGATGATCGAGCAGTGGTTCTCCCTGGCCGCCTCGATGACCTCGGGCGCCACCTCATCTGTCCGGACAACGATCAGGACGCCGGCTCCCATTTTGACCAGTTCCGTGTGCACTTTGGGATCATTTCCCGTGATCAGGATCATATCCCGGAAGTCAAAATCGGTAAGTTTTTCTTTAGTGAGGGCAATGATGCTCACCTTTCCGTTTACCCGGCTTTCGGGATCCTTGTAGACGATCTTTCCGTCCACTGCCTTGCAGATACACTCGACCGGTGTATCCTTAAGGAGCTTCGCCGTGATTCCCGTATCTCCCATCGAAAGATCGGCCGCATCACTTCTCGTCACAATGCCGAGGAGCTTTCCCTTGTCGTCGACAACACTGCAGATCTGCCGGTTGTTCTTCTGAAGGATCACGATCGCCTCTCTGAGCGTTTTGTCAGGGGAGATTGATACCGGCTCATCCAGATCGATCTCTCCGAGTTTATATCTGGCGTCCTCAAGCAGCATAGGCTGCTCAAACCCGAACCGGTCAAGCAGATACTTGGTCTCTGCGCTCAGTTTTCCCAAGCGGCAGGGAACAGCCTTGATCCCGTTCGCTCTCTTATAAAATGCATATCCGATTGCTGCTGCCACGGAATCCGTATCCGGATGTTTATGGCCTGTAACATATACGCGGTCTTGTTCCATATGCGCTGCCTCCTCTAACTACCAATTTACCACAAAGAGAAGGAAAAAGCATCCGCTTTATACGCACCTTTACAGACCGCTCCAGTCCGTGTTTTTCTCAAGTACCTTCACAAACCGCTCCAGCCCTTCCTTGTCCCGCGGGCTGAACCGCCCCTTCCTCGGACTGTCCAGATCGAGAACGCCGATCACCTTTTCCAAGCGGAGTATGGGCACGACGATCTCCGACCGGGAGGCGCTGTCACACGCGATGTGGCCGGGAAACTGATGGACGTCCTCCACCACGACCGTGCGGCGAAGCTCTGCCGCCGTTCCGCAGACTCCCTTTCCGACTGCGATATGGATGCAGGCCGGGTGCCCCTGGAAGGGGCCGAGGACCAGTCTGTCTCCCCGCATGAGGTAAAACCCCGCCCAGTTAAGGCCCTCCATGGAATCCATGAGGATCGCGGAGGCATTGCTTAGAACGGGGACCGGATCCGGATCCTGCCCGATCATTTCCCGGAGCTGAAGCGCCATCAGTTCATAGTCTGTGCCGTCATTTCGAAAAGTTTCCATCTTTTTCAATCTTTCTGTTTCAATTCCCGATATTTTTGTTATCATTGAATGCAGTCCCGCCAGGGAGCGGCTCACGCCGCGAATCGCGCCGCACTTCACAAACACTGTAATCAGGAGGATTATCCGATTTATGAGAGAAAAAATCATTGCCGATCCGGCAAGGGATGTAAAGAGAATTATCATGGTATGTCTTGCCGCGCTTCTCATGGCGACCAACATACGAACGCTCGTCCACACCGGAGGGCTTATTCCGGGAGGCGCGACCGGCCTCACGATTTTGGCCCAAAGGCTGGCAAAGCTTCTGTTTGAGATCGATCTTCCCTATACGCCCGTAAACCTTCTGATCAACGCCTTCCCTGTCTACATAGGGTTTAAGTATATCGGGAAGAAGTTTACGCTGCTCTCGCTCCTCATGATCCTGCTCTCCGGCTTTTTGACAGATCTGATCCCCGCCTATACCCTGACCCAGGATATCCTGCTGATCAGTATCTTCGGCGGCATCATAAACGGACTTGCGATCAGCCTCTGCCTTCGCGCGGACGCGACCAGCGGCGGCACGGATTTTATCGCGATCTATCTGTCCCAGACGCGCGGCATGGAGACCTGGAACCTGGTCTTTGGCTTCAACGCGGTGCTGCTTCTCATAGGCGGCTATTTCTTCGGATGGGATAAGGCGCTCTACTCCATTATCTTCCAGTTTTCCTCGACGCAGGTCCTCCACACGATGCACAGGAATTACCAGAAGGTGACCCTTCTCATCGTGACGGACTGCCCCGAGGAGATCTGCTGGGCCATCCACGACAAATGCCACCACGGTGCCACCATCTTCCACGGAGAGGGCGGCTACGAGCACGACAAGCACGATCTCGTCTACTCCGTCATCGGAGGCAGTGATGTCAAAAAGATCGTCAAGGCCGTGCACGAGACAGATCCCGCTGCCTTTATCAACACCTTCAGTTCCGGCCGGATCCTCGGGCGCTTCTATATGGAGCCCAAGGATTAATCGGTTCCGTAATCCGGCTCCGCAGCTGCTTCATCCGTCGCGCCGGTGTCCGGCTCCGCAGCTTCTTCGTCCGTCGCGCCGGTGTCC
>DLYC01000130.1:4733-5766 GCA_003447895.1 Lachnospiraceae bacterium
TCTTCGTCCGTCGCGCCGGTGTCCGCCTCATCGGATACAGGGACATCAATGATGCCCAGATACTCCTCAAGGCAGATTCCGCGCGACATGATCTCCTGAGCCGCTTCATATCCCACATAGCGGTAGTGCCACGGCTCGTAGGTGATCCCGGTGATTTCCTTCTTGTCCTTTGGATAGCGGAGGATGAAGCCGTATTCCCGGCAGTGCTCCATGAGCCACTGCTGGGTCTCATTCTCTTCCTGGCTCTCGTCCAGCGTCTGATACCCGGAATACACGATATCGGCCGCAAGGCCCGCCTCGTGTTCACTTGAGCCCGGGACGGCGACATTTTTTGCCGTCTCGATCCTCGCCTCTTCTTCCGTATAGCCCCGGTACATAAATCTTCTCACATCGTTCTCAAACAGGGTCTCCTGCTTCGCGCGGTCCCTGTAGGAGCTGCAGACAAGGGGCGAATACCCCGCTTCCCTGCAGTCCGCCAGCATCTTAGCGAGATGCTCCGCGGCGCATGCATCCATCCTGTGTCCGTATTCTACAGAGACGAGATCCGCCTCATAGTCCTCCGGCAAAAGATGCCACGGGTTGACAAGAAGCAGCTCCTTTTGGGAATACTGCTCTTTTCCCGCCGGCTCCAGAACCTCCGAGACATATTCCCCGTCCTTCCGGGCCTTCTTCTCCGCGGCAGATTGCGATGTCGTCTCCTCCGCGTTTTCTTTGCTGTTTATCGTGTTGTCCATTGTCTCTCCATAGGCAGCGGTCTCCGCCGTTTCATCCGCCCGGTTCGCTGTTCCGCCTTCCTTTTTCGGAGCGGATATGCTCAGTGCCAGAGCGGCGGCCACTGCCAGCGTTCCGGCAGTAATGGCCATGCTTCGCCCCGGCCTTTTCTTTTCCCAATCTATCATTCGGATCTGTTCCCTGTATACCGTCCTGCCCTGATGCCTGCCGCTGAATTATGATTCAAAGGCGGCCGCGCAGTCCTGAAGCCTTTCTATGATATTGATTCCCTGGGGACATACGCCCTCGCACTGTCCGCACT